>NZ_BLTE01000007.1 GCF_013019105.1 Fundidesulfovibrio magnetotacticus | reverse complement strand
GAGCAGGGCGGCTCTGCCGCCCGTAAGCGGCTCCCGGAAACCCCGTCTTCGGGGTTTCCTCTGGGGAAGTAGCCCGGACGGTTCTCCGTCCGGGCCTTTTTCAGACTTTTCGCCGGGCGCGATACGGCCTAGGATCGGGCCATGAAACGATCGCTTTTCGCCCTGGCCCTGATGCTCCTGGTCTCGCTTCCGGCCTTGGCCCAGGACGTTCCCGGCGACGCCCCCCGGGACCTCCCGCTGCCCCGGCCCCTCGCGCCCAATGTGCCGGGCCTCAGGGACCGCCTTGCCGCGCTGGAGGCCAGGCCGCGCACCACGGAAAACGCGCTGGCCATGGGCGTGCTGCGCTTCCAGAACCGCCAGCACCAGGAGGCGCTCGCGCTGCTGGAGCCCCTGGCGTCCGGGCGCTCGCCACTGTCCTCCTGGGCCGCGCTCTTCGCGGGGGCCGCGCGCCTGCGTCTGAACGATCCCGCCGGGGCGCTCGCGCTTCTGGCCTCGGTGGACCCGGCCGACCCGGTCCTCGGGGACGAGGCTCTGCTGCTCTCCGCCTACTGCCAGGAGGCCCAGGGCTCGCCAGAGGCCCTGTCGCGCTACCGCCGCTTCCTGGACCTGGCGGAGCAGCCCCTGCGCGCCGTGGCCCTCTGGCGCGCAGGGGCGCTGGCCGGGGGCGCGGGAGACGCCCGCGCCGCAGGGGAGTTCTACCGCGAACTGTTCACCAGCCTGCCCTGGACCGTCTCGGCCGAGAAGGCCCTGCCCCAGGCCCAGGCCCTGTTCCGCGCCGGGCGAAGCCTCTTCGACCCCGATTCCGCTGAAGCCCTGCGCCAGCGCATCGAGACGCTCCTGGACCGTTCCCAGGCCGCCAAGGCCCAGCCGGTCATCGACCGCTACGCCGCCGCGCCCGGAGCCGATCCCTTCCGAGCCGCCTACCTGAAGGGCAAGGCCGCCTACGCAAGACGCGACACCGAGAAGGCCGTCCAGTACTTCGAGGACGCGGCCCGCTCGCCGGACGCCACCCTGGCCGCATGGGCGCTCTACCACCAGGGCCGGGCCCTCTGGCGCTTCTCCGGGCCAGAGGACGCCAGGGCCATGGAGGCGCTGCTGACCCGAGCCCTGGAGGCCTCGCGTTCCCTGCGGGACGGCGCCGATCTGGCCGAGGCCTCCCGCAGGCTGCTCCTGCTGCTGGCCGTGGAGCGCGGCCGCCTGGCCGAGGCCCTGCCCTTGGCCCGCGCCCTGGCCGACTCCGGCCCCGAGCCCACCGAGTCGCGCGAGCAGGCCGCGTGGCTCACGGGGCTTTTGCGCCACGCCCAGGGCGATCAGGCCGGGGCCCTGGGAGACTTCGCCGCCTTCCTGGAGCGCTTCCCCAATTCCGACTACGCGCCGGGGGCATGGTACTGGACGGGCCGCGCCCGCCTGGAGGCGCGCGACCCCGAGGGCGCGCGCCAGGCCCTGCGCCGGGTGCTCGCGCGCTGGCCCAACGGCTACTACGGCATGCTGGCCGCCCGGCGTCTGGCGGCCCTGGAGGCGGCCACGGGCGTGGGCGCTCCAGCCGGAGCCCCCGTAGCGGCCCCCCTGGGGGCAGGCCCTGCGTCAGGACCGATGTCCGACCCGGCGTCCGGCCCGGCGTCCGGCCCGGATTTTGTCGCGGCGACGTCTCCGGGCGTCGCCCCGGGCTCACTCCAGGCTGCCGCCCCGGCCCGGTCGTCCGAAGCGCCCGGCGCGCGGCCCGCGCCGCTCCAGGACGCCGGGGACCCTCCCGCCTGCCCGGACCCGGCCGCATCGGCCCCGCCTGGGGCTGCCCCTTTCCTGGAGCGGGCCGCCCTGCTGGAAGCGGCGCTCCTGCCGGAGTTGGCCGAGCGCGAGCTTGGGGCGCTGGTGCAGCTCCATCCCCAGGATCCGGTCTGCGTGCTGCGCTACGCGCGCCTGGCCGAGAGCCTGGGCAATCACGCCGCCGCCGTGCGCGTTGTGGGGCGCGCCTTCCGGTCCTGCCTGGCCCGGGGCTCGCGGGAGGCGCTGGCCCCGCTGCGGGAGCTGGTCTACCCCAGCCGCCACGGCGAGCAGATCGAACGCAACCTGACGGGCAGCGGCGTGGACCCGGACATCATCCGGGGGCTCATCCGCCAGGAGAGCTTCTTCGACCCCGACGCCGTGAGCGGAGCGGGCGCGGTGGGCCTTATGCAGCTTCTGCCCTCCACGGCCAAAAGCCAGGCCGAGAAGTACGGGGAGAAGGGCTTCAAGACCGAGAGCCTCAAGGACCCGGCCGTGAACATCCGTTTCGGGGTGCGCTACTTCCTGGAGCGCTACCGCGAGTACGGCGGCAGCCTGCCCCTGACCCTGGCGGGCTACAACGCCGGGCGCGTGAAGGTGGGCGTGTGGCGCGAATTCCTGGGCGGCCTGGACCAGGAGCTGTTCGTGGAGTTCATTCCCTACACCGAGACCCGCGACTACGTGAAAAGGATTCTGGGGAACCAGGCGATGTACGGGCTGTTGTATCCAGTAGCCCGTTGAGGCCCTTCCGTTCCAGTCCGGCCGGGAGGGGCGCGGAGGCCCGGTTCAGCCCAGGCCATGCCCCTCGGGCGCGTCGAACCGCCCCGGCCGCAGCAGGACCGCGCAGTGCCGGAGCATGAGCCATGCGCTCCAGGCCAGCAGCACGGCGCCGATGCCGAAGAGGAGCAGCTCCTCCTGGCTGGTGTCCACGATGGAGTTCGGCAGCTTCACCAAGGCCACGCACACTTCCATGAAGAGCCCCAGCAGCAGATAGCACAGTCCGTATTCGTGGCAGTGATGATCCACGGCGGCCTGGGTCTTGTCCTCGTGTTCGGGGTAGAGCCTGAAGATGTTCATGAAGGCGTGGCGCTCCTCGATGGCCACGCCGTAGCCGATGAGGATCACGCCCAGGTTCTCCACGATGTCTTCCATCTCCTTCGTGTTGTCCTGGGCGTTGAACAGGAGCGGGGCGAGTTCCTTGAGCGAGAGCACGCCGATGGCCACGAGCAGCACGTTGATGAGCACGATGCTGTAGCGGCTGGTCAGGGCCAGCAGCAGCCTCACGAGCAGGGGAGGGGACTGTTTCACGGCGGGAACTCCTGGGCGGCCGGGCGCGTGAGGCCCGGAATGACAGAAAGAATCCTCGCCGCAACGCTATACGATGCGCCCGGGCTTGTCACCACGCCTGCAGGGGTGCCCTCACTCCTCGAAGAGCCTTCCCCGCTTCACGGCGGCCTTGCCGTGCTTGTCGCGGATGGCGTCCACGGCGCGGTCGAGCCTGGAGGCCCGGACTTTCGCGCGGTCCTCCACCAGGGCAAGCTGTCTTGGCCCCCTGGCGAAGTTGGAGACGCCCACGCCGATCAGGCGCACGGCCTTGGCCAGGCGCTCCTGGTCCAGCAGGCGGCAGGCCGTGGCGAATATCTCCTCGTCGGTGTCGGTGGGCTCGGCCAGGGTGTGGCTGCGGGTGATCTGCTTGAAGTCGCTGAACTTTATCTTGAGCGTCACGGTGCGGCCTGCCAGCCCGTGTTTGCGCAGGTCGCGCCCCACGCGCTCGGACTGGCGCAGCAGCCAGCGTTTGAGGGCCTCGGGATCCGAGAGGTCCTTCTCGAAGGTGTTCTCCGCGCTGGAGGACTTGGGCTCGCTGTCGGTGACGATGTGCGTCGAGCCCCTCCCGCCGGCCCGGGCGTGCAGGGCCAGGCCCCACTCGCCCAGGCGCGCCTCCCAGAACTCGGCCGAATAGCGCAGCACGTCCCCGCAGGTCTTGACGCCCAGAGAGGCCAGGCGCGGCAGGGTCTTGCCTCCCACGCCGGGTATCTTCCCCACGGGCAGGTCTCGCAGGAAGGCCTCCACCTCGTGGGGCTCGATGATGGTCACGCCGCCGGGCTTGCGGTAGTCCGAGGCGATCTTGGCCAGGAACTTCACCGGCGCCACGCCCACCGAGCACGAGAGCCCGACAGCCTCGCGCACCCGCGCCTGGAGTTTGCGCGCCAGCTCCGCCGGGGGGCCGAAGAGCCGGTCGGCGCCGGTCACGTCCATGTAGGCCTCGTCCACGCTGGCCTGCTCCACCAGGGGGGAGAACTCGCCCAGCACGGCCATCACCTGGCGCGAAATCTCGGCATAGCGCCTCATGCGCCCGGCAACGAACACCCCCTGCGGGCAGAGCCTGCGCGCGTGGGCCACGGGCATGGCCGAGCGCACCCCGTAGGCCCGGGCCTCGTAGGACGCAGCAGACACCACCCCCCGGTCGCCCTTGCCCACGATCACGGGCAGGCCGCGCAGCGACGGGTCGTCCAGCTGCTCCACCGAGGCGAAGAAGGCGTCCATGTCCAGATGGAGGATGCGCGTCACGTTGTCCATTGACTTGCCGCCCGGAACGGATGGATAGGCTTGTGGTGCCCGCCTCGCGGGCGTCCGGGAAACCCATAGCCCAAGGACCAGACAAATGAAACTCGCCGTCGGATTCGCCGGGATGGGCATCATGGGCAAGGCCATGGCGCGCAACGCCGCCAAGGCCGGCCACCATGTGGCCGTGTACAACCGTTCGCCCCTGGCCTCGGGGGACGCCGAAGGCCTGGAGATTGCCGCCACCCCCCTGGAGCTGGCCCGATGCCGCGACGTGCTGGTGCTGATGCTCACCGGCCCCGGGGCCGTCGACGCCGTGCTCTGGGGTGAGAACGGCATGGGCCCGGCCCTGGGTCCGGGCAAGACCGTGGTGAACATGAGCACTGTCCCCCCGGCCTACTGCGCCTCCCTGGCCGGGAAGCTCGGGGCCGCCGGGGCCGTGTTCGTGGACGCGCCCGTCTCGGGCTCCAAGGTTCCGGCCCAGCAGGGCGCGCTGGTGATCCTGGCGGGCGGGCCGCGTGACGCCGTGGACGCCCTGGAGCCCCTGTTCATGTCCATGGGGAAGAAGGTGGTCTACTGCGGCGAGGCCCCCAAAGGGTCCATGATGAAGATGTCCGTGAACCTGCTCCTGGCCTCCATGATGGAGAGCCTTTGCGAAATGCTCGTGTTCGGGCGCGCGGGGGGGCTCACGGACGAGGCCATGCTCCAGGTGGCGCTGGGCGGTCCGCTGGCCTGCGACCTCTTCAAGGTCAAGGAGCAGATGCTCCTGCAGCGCAAGTTTCCGGCCCAGTTCCCGCTCAAGCACATGCACAAGGACCTGCGCTTCGTCACCGACACGGCCACCGACATGCGCTGCCCGGCCCCCAGCGCCTTCGCCAACCTCCAGATCTTCAACCAGGCCATGTCCAAGGGCCTGGGGGAGCTGGACTTCGCGGCGGTGATCGAGGCCCTCGAAGGAATGGTCTGATCCGGCCCCCGGCTGGGCCGCTAACATCCGGGACCGTTCTTGACGCCGCCCCCCCGCCGGTGCAGGGGAAAGGCGCGCCAGCGCGCCGAAGCAGGGCGGCTTTGCCGCCCGTTGGCGGCTCCCGCGAACCCCGTCTTCGGGATTCGCCGTAAAGCTGACAGAGGCGCGCCCGCGCGCCAAGGAGGTCCCTCATGGACGCCCTCGACTGCCTTTTCACCCGGCGCTCCATCCGCCAGTTCACCGCCGACCCGGTGGACCCCGAGGCCCTGAATACCGCCTTGGAGGCCGCCATGAGCGCCCCCAGCGCGGGCAACGCCCAGCCCTGGCACTTCGTGCTGGTGCGCGAGCGCGCCCTGCTGGACGCCGTGCCCGGCTTCCATCCCTACGCGGCCATGTCGCGCCAGGCCCAGGCGGGCGTGCTGGTCTGCGCCGATCCGGCGCTGGAGAAATATCCCGGCTACTGGCCCCTGGACTGCGCCGCCGCCGTTCAGAACCTGCTGCTGGCCCTGCACGCCCAGGGCCTGGGGGCCGTGTGGGTGGGCGTGTGGCCCGAGGCCGACAGGGTGGAGAACTTCCGCAAGCTTCTGGGCGTGCCCGCCCAGGTGATCCCCCACAGCTGGGTTCCCGTGGGCGTTCCCGGGCAGCCCGCGCATCGCGCCGACCGCTTCCGGCCCGAGCGCGTCCACGAAAACCGCTGGTAACCAGCCATCCAAGGAGTATCGGTCATGAAGACTTCCCTCGGGGCCAAGACCCTGGCCTCTCCCACCCCTGCCTGGGTGGTCTGCGCCTACGACCAGGCCGGAAAGGCCACCGGCGCCACCATCGCCTGGGGCGGCATCTGCTGCTCCAAGCCGCCGTGCCTGGCCATCTCGCTGCGCGCCGCCACCTACACCCACGGCTGCATCATGGCCCGCCGCGCCTTCACCGTGTGCATTCCGAGCCAGGACCAGGCCGCCGTGACCGACTACTTCGGCATGGCCTCGGGGCGCGACGCCGACAAGTTCGCGGTGGCGGGGCTCACGGCGGCCAAGAGCCAGCTGGTGGACGCCCCCTTCATCGAGGAGTTTCCGCTCGTGGTGGAGTGCCAGCTGGCCCACGTGCACGAGCTGGGCCTGCACACCCAGTTCGTGGGCGAGATCAAGGACGTGAAGGCCGATCCCGGCGTGGTGGGCCCCGAGGGGCGCATCAACCTGGAGAGCATGGGCACGGTGCTCTACGCCCCCGGCTCGCGGCAGTACTTCGGCCTGGGGCCGCTCCTGGGGCCCGGCTTCGCCCTTGGCGGGTCGTACATGAAATAGCGCGGACGCCCGGCCGGTCGCTCGTCCGGCCGGGCGAAGCGGTGACGCGGCGTCGCGTGCACGCAGCCCCTTCAGCGCC
Organism: Fundidesulfovibrio magnetotacticus; assembly: GCF_013019105.1. NCBI lineage: Bacteria > Pseudomonadati > Thermodesulfobacteriota > Desulfovibrionia > Desulfovibrionales > Desulfovibrionaceae > Fundidesulfovibrio > Fundidesulfovibrio magnetotacticus. The sequence goes on along the minus strand of NZ_BLTE01000007.1, from coordinate 194,624 downwards.
GCATGACGTGCGCATCACCCGGCACGAAGCCCGTGCGCCGGGCGTGCGGCGCTAGCAGCAGGTGGAGGAGCCGTCGCCCCCGCAGTCGCACGAGGGCGGGCCTCCTGTGATCCAGCCGTGGATGATGGCCCGGGCGCAGCCCACGCCCTGGCTCACCGTCAGGGCCCCCTCGGGGCAGTTGAGGGCGCAGGCCCCGCACTCCATGCAGGCCCCGGGGTCGGCCAGGCGCGCCTTGCCCGGGGCGTGGCCGAACACCGCATGGGGGCACACCTCGCGGCACGTGCCGCACCCCGTGCAGAGGGATTCGTCCAGCCGGAGCGTGGCCACGCCCTCGATGTAGCGCAGTGCGTTCATCGTCTCGCCTCCCTAACAGGCTGTTGAAAAAGTCGCTTCTTGCAGCCTGTTCAAAAAGCTCGCTGGCAAGGCGCAGGGAAAAAGCCAAGCCCGAAGCGTATTTCTCATACGTGAGGGTTTGGCTTTTCCCTGCAATGCAGCCAGCGAGAATTTTCCAACAGGCTGCTACCAGCCCAGGCCCCAGCGCCACAGGGCCAGGGCCGCCAGCAGCCCGGCGGCCTGGGCGGGGATGGCCCGGCGCATCTCGCGTTCCACGCCCGTGGGCGAGGTGTACGTGGACGAGCCCGTGAAGTGCATTCCCCACCAGCTGCCGCCCACCACGGCCCCCAGCCACGCCCCGGCCGCTCCCGCCGCCGGAAGCCCCGCCAGCAGCGCCGCCGCGCCCGCCAGGATTCCCGCCTCGGCCCCCTTCAGGCTGAAGGCGCGGCCCGGCAGCCGGGGCAGGAGCAGCGGCAGGAGCACGTTGCCCGCCAGAAATCCCAGAAGGAGCGACCCCATGCCCCAGCACAGGCCCGTGAAGGCCCGGGCAAAGGAGAACCAGCCGCTGCCCAGCCCCGCCAGGGCGAAGAACGCGACGGCCGCCCAGGCCAGGGTCTTGCGCTCGTTGGCGAACTCCACCAGCCCCACCTTCACGCGCTCGGCGGCCGGGAAGTCCACCCGCCGCATGGCGGGCGTGGCCTTCATCCCGGCGGCCAGGTAGGCGGGCGCGTCGGCCGCGCGCACCGGGCCGAAGAGCACCCGGAACCCGCTGCCGGCCTTCACCTCCCGGGCGTTCACCCCCGGCGCGCCCAGCTGCGGGACCACCACGCGGCGGTGGCGCACCACGCGCTCCAGGCCCACGGCCCCGATGCGCCGGACCAGTTCGCGCGTGCCGAACGTGCCCTTGCCCGCCGCGCACCACACGTTCACGCCCCGGGTGTCCAGCACCAGCAGCCAGGCGTCCAGGCCCGACAACTCGCGGCGCAGGGAGTCGAAGGTGAGCTTGTAATTGGCCGTGGCCAGCACGGGGCTCTCCGGCCCCGGCGAGCCCACGGCGTAGAGCCCCGGGGCCACGCGGTAATCCCCACGTCCCACGCCCAGGCGCACCAGGGCCGCGCCAAGGCGGTCGGGCCGTTCGAGGCGGGTCTTCACCACCGGTACGGGGCCGGCCGGGGTCTCCAGGAAACGCTCCACGAAATGCCAGCGCCGGTAGCCAGGGATCTCCGGCAAGGCGGGCGCGGCCGGGCCGCAGCAGGAAGACGCCCCCGAAGGGGCGCAGCACGAGGGGGCCGGATCGGGAGTGCAGCATGACGGAGCGCCCGCCCCCGGACCAGGCGCGGCCGACGGGTCGCAGCACGGCCGGGAGGGCGGCGCGCAGCATGATGAAGCACCCGCCTCGGGACCAGGCGCGGCCGATGGAGCGCAGCATGGTTGGGGCGCAGGGGTGCAGCACGAAGGGGAAAGGGGGGCTCCCTCTCCCGGGGGACGCCGGGGCGAAGCGCCCGTGTCCGACCGGCCGGGCGTTCCGGGAAGGATCAATTCTCGCATGGGGAGGTCTTGCCTCCGACGCCGCGTTTTTGCAAGATGACGCATGACCGACCAAAGCCCGGCCCAGCAGTCCCTGGACCTCCTGACCATCCCCGCCACCGGGTACGCCGCCTACTGGCTCTCCATGAAACGGCTGGTGGACAAACGCCGCACCCCGGACGCCCTGGCCCAGGAGCTCCAGTACGCGGCCGAGCCCTACACCCGGCTCCTGCTCCAGGCGGCCTCCTCCACCCTGGAGGAGGAACTCCTGCGCCGCATGGCCCATGCCAAGGGCCGGGCCCTCACGCGCGACTGGGGGCGCAAGCTCGTCCTGATCCGCCAGACCGCCAGCGCCGTGGCCGTGGCCGAAAACCCCGGCAAGACGCTCATCACCCTCGCCGGGGCCTTCGGAGCCCCCGTGGTGGACGAGACCCGCACCATGGAGCAGGCCCAGGGGCTGGTGGAGACCATGAAGGCGGGCAATCTCGACCTGGCCGTGTTTCCCGACGTCTCCCACGCCACCCGGCCCGACGAGCTGATCCTCAAGCTCCTCTTCTTCGCCCTCTGGGCCAGACGCCACGGCAAGACGGGACTGGCCGCCTTCCTGCCCGGCGCGGGGTTCCACTACCTCTCGGGCGCCCTGCGCCTGTGCATCGACGGTCTGGACGAACCCTTCATCCGCAGACGCCTGGACGCCCAGGCCCGCGAACTGCTCGCGGACGCCCGCCATAAGATGCGTCTGGGCCTGGAACTGGCCCTGGCCATCCGCGCCAAGCGCCCCTACGACGACGTGCTGGCCCTGGCGCGCTCGTTCCTGCTGGACCTGTGAGTCGGCGGGGCGAGGCTCCGCCTCCCGACGGGGCGTGAACCCGTTTCGGCGGCGCTCAGCCGACGGTGACCCGGTTGCGGCCCTCCGCCTTGGAGCGGTAGAGCAATTCGTCCGAGGCCTTGAGCAGTTCCTCGAAACCGGCCCCGGGCCCGACGGCGACCCCGACGCTCACGGAGCACGGGATCTCGCGTCCGCCGTGGAGCACGGGTTTGGCGGCCACTTCCCGCCTGAACGCATCAAAGATGTCGAACGCTTTCGCCGGGTCCATATTCACCGAGAGCACGCAGAATTCCTCGCCGCCGAACCGGGCCAGGATGTCGGTCTCCCTGAACCGCTCCTTGAGGACCGAGGCGAAGTGCCGGAGCACGGCGTCGCCCGCGTCGTGCCCGAACGTGTCGTTGACTCTCTTGAAGTGGTCCAGGTCCATCATTGCGGCGCTCAGGCGCAGGTGTCCCCGCCGCTGGCTGGCGAAGAGCTTTTTCCCCGTCTCGAAGAGGTGTTTGCGGTTGGCCAGGCCGGTGAGGAAATCCCTGTTGGCCATCTCGCGAATGTCCTCGAACATGTTGAGCATGTCCACGTTCTGGGCGACGCGGCAGTAGAACTCCTCGGCCTGGAAGGGTTTGTGGATGAAGTCGTTGGCCCCGCTCTTGAGAAACGACACGGAGGTGCTCATGTCCCCTTCGGCCGAGACGCCGATGATCGCGGCGTCCTCGAAGCCCAGGCGTTCCCGCAGGGCCGTGGTCAGTTCCGCGCCGTTCATGTCGGGCATGAAGTAGTCGATCACGGCCAGGCGGATGTCGGGCTCCTTCTCCAACAGCTTCAGCGCCTGCGCGCCTCCTCCGGCTTCGAACACCAGGTATCCGTGGGCGTCGAGCAGGCGTCGCGCCGCTGCCCGGGCCAGGGCGGAATCGTCCACGACAAGCGCCTTGAGGCCCTTGTTGCGCACGAGGCGCTTGAGCAGCCTCGCCACGTAGCGCAGGTTGTGCGCGCCTTCCTTGCGCACGTAGTCCACGATGCGCCTGGACCACACCTTGCCGCGCAGTTCCTCGGAAAGCTCCCCGGTGAAGACGATGGAGGGGATGGCGTGGGCGAGCACGAGGTCCACCACCTCCCCCTCCGGGGCATCGGGGAGGTTCAGGTCCAGCAGGGCGGCCACGAAGGGTCCAGAAGCCTCCTCCAGGGCGGCCTTGCACTCGGCGAGGGACTTGGCCCAGACGCAGCCGATGCCGGTCTCCTTTTCCACCAGACGGCGCAAAAGCGAACCGAAGGTTTTGCTGTCGTCCACGACGAGGATCGATGCCATGCAGGCCCTCCTTGAGGCGTTTGCTCCGGAACATTCCGGTGGATTGCGCCTGTCTGAACGAGCACACGGCACGCAGGCGCACTGCGGTGCAGCGCCCCACTCCATTATACATGCACCCGACGCCGCGTAAAGGGGTCTTCGAGGGAACGCGTTTTGCGTTTCATGCGATCGGTTGGCTGGCTTGACGCAAGGCGCGTAAGCATGACCAGTATGAATTACGAAGGGCAGGGGAGGAAGTTGAAGACGGCGAACGCCCAGGAGAACGGCAGGCTCCGCAACGCCAATAAAAATCCCGGAAGCCGAAGCTTCCGGGATGCGTGTGCGATGGGGTGGCTGATGGGACTTGAACCCACGGCCCTCAGGGCCACAACCTGATGCTCTGCCAACTGAGCTACAGCCACCGTCGGACGCAAGCAACTACATGGCCCGGCGCGCGCGGTCAAGCCCTTTTCGCGCCCGGCGTGCCGGATCACGCCTTGAGCCGCCGCCCGCTTCGGGTTAGGACGGGCCGACGCCCGGGGCCTCCGGCCGGGGCGCACCACGAGGCACACCATGGACAAGCTCATCATCGAAGGCGGCCTGCCCCTGCGCGGGACCGTGAGGATCTCCGGCTCCAAGAACGCGGCCCTGCCCATCCTGCTGGCCGCCCCCCTGCTGGATTCGCCCGTCACCTACCGCAACGTCCCCAATCTGCGCGACATCCACACCACCTTCAAGCTCCTGAAGATCCTCGGTCTCGAAACCGAGTTCGACCCGGCCTCCGCCACCGCCCGCGTGAGCCCGGCGGCAGCGCTCAACCCCGAGGCCCCCTACGACCTGGTGAAGACCATGCGCGCCTCCGTGCTCTGCCTGGGGCCGCTCCTGGCCCGCCTGGGCGAGGCCCGCGTGGCCCTGCCCGGCGGCTGCGCCATCGGGGCCAGGCCCGTGAACCTGCACCTCACCGCCCTGGAGAAGATGGGCGCGCGCTTCGACCTGGAGTCGGGCTACATCGCCGGCAAGACCAGCGGGCTGCGCGGGGCCAAGATCGTCTTCGACCAGGTGACCGTTGGCGGCACCGAGAACCTGATCATGGCCGCATGCCTCGCCCAGGGCGAGACCATCCTCGAAAACGCCGCGCGCGAGCCCGAAGTGGTGGACCTGGCCAACTTCCTCATCGCCTGCGGCGCGAAGATCACCGGCCACGGCACCCCCGTGGTGCGCATCGAGGGTGTCACCTCGCTTTCCGGGCCGGACTACCCCATCATGGGCGACCGCATCGAGGCGGGCACCTACCTGGTGGCCTCGGCCATCACCGGCGGCGACATCCTCCTGGAGAACTGCCCCTGCGAGGCCCTGGACGCCGTGTTCAGCAAGCTGCGCGAGATGGGCGTGGTGATCGACGAAACCCCGGGCGGACTGCGCGTGCGCCCCGGCGGCGAGCTGGCCTGCGCCGACGTGACCACACTGCCCTATCCCGGCTTCCCCACCGACATGCAGGCCCAGGTGATGGCCCTCATGTGCGTGGCCTCGGGCGCGGGCACCATCCGCGAGACCATCTTCGAGAACCGCTTCATGCACGTGCAGGAGCTGGTGCGCCTGGGCGCGCGCATCAAGGTGAGCGCCCAGAGCGCCTTCGTGCGCGGCGTGCCCAGGCTCACGGGAGCGCCCGTCATGGCCTCGGACCTGCGCGCCAGCGCCTCCCTGGTGCTGGCGGGCCTGGCCGCCCACGGAACCACCGAAGTGGCGCGCATCTACCACCTGGACCGGGGCTACGAAGCCATGGAAGTGAAGCTCCAGGGCCTGGGCGCGCGCGTGCGCCGGGCCAAGGAATAGATCCCCCGGCCCCATGTCCCCGCCCCGGGAACCGCGCGCGATCCCCTGGAGGCCCGAGCGCATGGGCGCTGCCGGATCGCGCGGCGTGACGCCCGGGTCCAACGGCCTCGCGGGTCTTGTCCGGCCTCGCGGCCTGGAGCAGGCCCCCGCGCGCGGGGCGTGCGGTGCGTGACGCCCCGGCCCCGGCGCGCCGCGCCGTCCCGGGGCTTCTCCCCTGGCAGGGGCTCCTGCTGGCCTGCGCCTGCGGGGCCTGGGCCGTGCAGGACCCGGCCTCCGGGGCGCTGGCGCTCCTGGCGACGGCGGCCTGCTTCCGCCTCGCCGGGCGCGCGCTCCCCGGTCCCGGCCTCATGCTCCTGGCCGCCCTGGCGGGCCTGGCCTACGCCTGGCTGCGCCTGCCCGCACCGCCAGACCTCCCCGACTGGATCGACCGGCGGCCCCACGGCGTGCTCCTGGCCCGCGTGGAGGCCGTCTCCGACCGCCCTGGCAACCGCCTGGAAATCCTCCTGGACGGGGTCTCGTTCCGATTCGACTCCGCGCGTCCCCTCCCGCCGGGCGTGCGGAGCGCGTCGGATTCCCAGACCGTTCCGGGCGCGGCCGTCGGGCCGACCCAGGCGGGCGAACCCCTGCCCGGCCGCATGGTCTGGACCTGGCAGGACCCCGCCTTCCGGCCCGTGCCGGGCAGCATGGTGCGCCTCGCCGCGCGGCCCCACGCCGTGGACGGTTTCGACAACCCCGGCGTGCAGGACTGGGCCTGGCGCTGGCGCGTGCGCGGCGTGTTCCTGCGCGTGTTCACCCAGGGCGGCAAGGCCGTGGAGCTGGTCCGGCAGGCCGACCCCTCAGCCCTGGAGGCCTGGCGCGGGCGGCTGCGCGAGGCCATCCTGAGGGGCGCGGGGGGCGATTCGGCCGGGGGCATGGTGCTGGGGCTCGTCACGGGCGACCGATCCGGCGTGGACCCGTCCGACCTGGACCGCGTGCGCCGCGCTTCCCTGGCCCACCTGCTGGCCGTCTCGGGCATGAACCTTGCGGCCGTGGCGGCCATGGGCTGGGCCCTGGCCTGGCTGGCGGGGGCGGCCTGGCCCGGGCTTCTCCTGCGCGTTCCCCGGCCCCGGCTGGCGGTGCTGCTTGGCGCGCCGCTGGTGGCGGGGTATCTCTGGCTGGGCCGCTTCGAGCCGTCCCTGGTGCGCGCGGCGCTCATGTTCGGGGCGTGGGGCTGGCTTCTGCTGCTGGGGCGCACGGGGGTGCTGCTGGACGGGCTGTTCTTCGCCCTGGCTGTCATGTTCGCGCTCGATCCGCTCTGCGTGTTCGACGTGGGGCTCCAGCTTTCGGCGGCGGCCGTGGCCGGGCTGGTGCTCCTGGCCCCCCTGGCCCTGCCCGTGGCGGACGCGCTGCGGGGCGGGGGGGCCTGGCGTCTGGCGGCCCTTGTCCTGCCGGGCTGGATCGCCGTGACGCTGGCGGCGCAGCTGGCCGTGCTGCCCATCCAGGCCTCGGTGTTCGGGGAGGCCGGGGCGCATCTCTATTTGAACCTGCTCTGGACCCCGGTGGTGGAGTGGGCGGCCCAGCCCCTGGCCTACCTGGGGGCGCTCTGCGCCACGTGGTGGCCGGCCATGGGCGACGCCCTGCTGCGCGCCTCGGCGGGGTTGTGCGCGCTGCTTTTCGAGAGCCTGCGCTTCATGGACGCCAGGGGCTGGCTGGCGGTGCATCCGGTGTACCGCCCGTGGTCCCCGGAGGCGCTGGGCTACTGGCTCCTGCTGGGCGGGCTGGCCTATGCGCGGCGCATGGGGGCGCGGCGCGCGGTGGCGTGGTGCGCGCTTTGCCTGTGCCTTCTGGGCGGCCCCTGGCTGTGGCGCGCCTGGGAGCAGAGCCGCGACGCCGTGTCGCTGACCATGCTCGACGTGGGCCAGGGCCAGGCCCTGGTGGTGGAGGCCCGGGGCGGGCGGCGCTGGCTGGTGGACGCGGGCGGCACGGCGTCGCCGTCGTTCGATCCCGGGCGCGCGGTGCTCTCGCCCGCGCTCACCTGGGGGCGCTTTCCGGCGCTGGAGGGCATCGCGCTCTCCCATCCCGACAAGGACCACACGGCCGGGGCGGCCTACCTGCTCTCCAACTACCGCGTGGGCTTCCTGGCGGGCAACGGCTTCTGGCCGGGGTCCTCGGATTTCGCGCGCGCCGTGGCCCAAAGCGGGCTCGAACCCCGCGCGTGGCGCGCCGGGGAGCGCATCGTCCTGGCCGAGGGCCTGGAGCTGGAGGTGCTCGGCCCCCCGGCGGGCACGGCGCTTACGGGAAACGACGCCTCACTGGTGCTGCGTCTGGTCTGGCGCGGCAGGGGCCTGGCGCTGCTCCCGGGCGACGCCGGGAGCGCGGTGCTGGAGGGGTTGGCGGCTTCGGGGCGCGATCTTTCGGCCGAGGTGCTCGTGGTGGCGCACCACGGCAGCCGCTCGGCCCTGGCGCCGGGGTTCTACGGGGCGGCGGGGGCGAAGTGGGGCTTGATAAGTTGCGGCCGGGGGAACGCCTTCGGGTTCCCGGCGGCGGAGGTGTCGCGTGCCTTGGGCGAAGCGGGGATGCGGGTTCTCGAGACGGCGCGCGAGGGAGCGGTCACGGCGCGCTGGGCCTCCGCGGAAGCCCCGGCGATTGTCCGGGGCGTGCGGGGTCGCTGACGCGCGCGGTCGTCGGCAGAGGGAAACCTCTTTCATGGGGGACGATTCTTGCGTATGGTGGATTAAGCCTTTTCCGGGGACCTACGCGGAGCCGGAACCTCGTGGGGGTGAGCGTGTCATTCGCGTCAATGCCGAGCATTCTGGTGGTCGACGATTCTCCCTCGCTCGTCCACTACCTGAAGACGGCCCTTTCGGCCGCGCGCTACCACGTCCACACGGCGTACAACGGCCGCGAGGCCGTGGAGGTGATCAAGTCCCGCCCCGTGGACGTGATCCTGTGCGACCTCCAGATGCCCGAGATGGACGGCAAGAAGCTGCGGCGCAAGCTCATGGCCCACGGCCGCTACAGCCGCATCCCCTTCGTGGCCATGAGCGCCCACGACACCGCCGAGAACTTCAACGCCATGCGCGAGCTTCAGGCCGCGGCGTTTCTCACCAAGCCCTTCAAGCCCGAGCAGCTGTTCATTGTGCTCTCCCGGCTCCAGGAGGAGGCCCGGCTCCAGGAGCTTTCCGAACGCAGGCTGGTGAGGCTGGAGAAGAACCTGCTGGTGCGCAGCATCGTGAGCCTGGCCCAGGCCCTGGACGCGCGCGACAACTGCACGCGCACCCACTCCGTGGCCGCCGCGCGCGTGGCCGTGAAGATCGCCGCGCGCATGGGCATCCCCAGGGCGGACATCAGGCAGCTCTTCATCGCGGGTAAGCTCCACGACATCGGCAAGATCGGCATCCCCGACGCCATCCTCCAGAAGCCCGCGCGGCTCACCGAGGAGGAATTCGCCGTCATCAAGACCCACCCCCAGGCCGGGGCGCGCATCCTCGCGCCCATCCCCAGCCTGCGCGAGGCCGCCGAGATCATCCACTGCCACCACGAGCGCCCCGACGGCAAAGGCTACCCCCGGGGCCTCTCGGGCGGGGAGATCCACTTCCTGGCGCACATCCTCTCCATCGCCGACGTCTTCGAGGCCCTCATGAGCGACCGGCCCTACCGCAGGGGCCTGCCCCTGGAGGAAACCCTGACCATCATGAGCGGCGGCCGCGGCACGCAGTTCCACGCCGAATGCTTCGACTCCTTCCTGATACTGGTGCGCGAGGGATGCTTCGCGGGCGTGGGCAAGGGGAGGGAGGGCGCGGCCGGGGCGACCTGCCCCGATCCGGCCTGACGCGGCAGCCGGCCTACGGCCCGGCGGCCGGATAGCCCTTCACGAACGCGCCCGGCTCGGGCTCCGCGTGGATCACCACGCGGCCCACGTCCTGCACGGCGGCGCGCACCATGTCCTCCATGCGCGCGGTCATGTCGTGGGCCTGGCCGATGGGGGTTGCCGGGTCCATGCGGCAGTGGAAGCTCACGGAATACTTGTCGCCCAGGCGCTGCACGGCCAGGCCGTGGCAGTCGGTGACGCCGTCCAGGCCCGCCATGAGCTCCTCCACCTTGCGGCGGATGGCCTCCTCGCGGCAGGGCTTCACGCGCTTCTCCAGCGCGGCGTCCGCCACGGGCTCGATGTGGCTGGTGATGCGCACGGGGTCGGGCAGGGCCGCGCGCACGGCGTTCTCGAAGTCCGTGACCATCTCGTGGGCCTTGGCCAGGGAGAGCCCGTCGGGCACCTCCACGTGCATCTCCATCTGCAGCCCGCCGGGAGAGCGCCAGATGCGCAGGCCGTGCACGCCCACGGCGTGGCGCGCGGCGAGCGAGCGCACGGCCTCGTGCAGGCCCTGCTCCTCGGCGGCGGCGGGCTTGAGGTGCACCACCACGTCGGCCCCGGGCAGGGTCTGCTTCACGGCCTCCTCGGCCCTGGCCCCGATGCGGTGGGCCTCCTCGAAGCTGTCCTGGCGGGCCACGTCCAGGGTAAGGTCCACGAAGGTCGACGGCCCCGAGAGCCGGGCGCGCACCTGGGGCACGCCGCGCACCCCGGGGATGTCTCGCAGGGCGGCGCGGATGTCCTCCACCAGGGCCTGGGAGCCGCCGTCCAGGAGCACGTCCACGGCCTCACGCCCGAGCTTCACGCTCACGCGCACCACGATGACGCACACGCCCAGGGCCGCCACGGCGTCGCCGCGCTCCAGGAAGGGCCTCCAGGCAGAGCCCTCCGGCAGTTGCCCGGCCAGCCACACCAGCCCAAGGCCCAGGAGCACCACGGCCGAGGACCACACGTCCGTGGCGAAGTGCAGGGCGTCGGCCTCCAGGGCCTGGCTTTTGTGCTTTTCGGCCATGCGCGCCAGCATCCGGGAGCGCGTGATGTCGATGACGATGGACACGGCCATCACCCCGAAGCTCCACCAGGTCACCTCCACCGCCTCGGGGTGGTAGAAGAGCCGTTCCACCGATTCCCGCACGATCCAGATGCACGTGACCAGCAGCAACAGCGTCTCCACCAGGGCCGAGAGGTTTTCGGCCTTGCCGTGGCCGTAGGGGTGGCGCTCGTCGGCGGGCAGGGAGGAGTAGCGCACGGCGAAGTAGGTGAGGGCGGCGGCCACCAGGTCCAGCCCTGAGTGGGCGGCCTCGGAGAGGATGCCCAGGGAGTTGGTGGAGAGCCCCACCACGATCTTCATGGCCGTGAGAAACACGGCGGCCGCCACGGAGGAGAGGGCGGCCGAGGCCTTTTCCCGGTCTGCGAGGTGCTTTTCGTCCATGCCGGACGCATAGCCCCTGACGGGGAGCATGGGAAGGCGTGATGATGATTTTCGCTCCCGATTTCACGGCGTCGTCGGGCGGGGCAAAAAAAGTCAGGCAGGCTCCGGACGGTCGTGCTAGGAGGCGTCCTCATGAACGCGACCCGCACCGGATACCGTCGCCGCCTGCTGGCGGTGCTCGCCCACATCCAGGAGCACCTGGACGAGGAGCTTACCCTGGGGGGGCTGGCCCGGGTCGCGGGGTTTTCGCCCTTCCATTTCCACCGCATCTTCCTGGGCATGACGGGCGAGACCATCGGGGCGCACATCCGCCGCCTGCGCCTGACCCGGGCGGCCATCCGCCTGGAGTTCTCCGGCATGAGCGTCACCGAGGCCGCCCTGGAGGCGGGCTACGAGGCCCCGGAGGCCTTCAGCCGGGCCTTCCGGACCCAGTACGGGGAGTCGCCCAGCGGCTTCCGCCGTCTGGCGCGCCGCCGCCGCCAGGAACATGTGGCCCGGCTCTTCCCCTTTCCGGAAGACTTCCTCAACTACCATCTCACGGGAGCCATCGACATGGACGTGACCATCGTGCGCAAAGAGCCTTTGCGCGTGGCCTATGCCCGCGCCACCGGACCCTACCGGCAGTCGGCCACGGAGGCCTGGAACAGACTCATGGCCCTGGCCGGGCCCAAGGGCCTCTTCCGACCCGGGGCGCGCTACCTGGGCGTGGGGCACGACGACCCCTCCTCCACCGCGCCGGAGCTGATCCGCTACGACGCCTGCGTCACCGTGGGGCCGGAGTTCCAGCCCGAGGGCGAGTTGGCCGTGATGGACCTGCCCGGCGGCGAGTACGCCGTGGTGCTCCACAAGGGGCCGTACGAGGAGGCGGAGAAGGTCTACATGTGGCTCTACGGCGTGTGGCTGCCGCAGTCCGGCCGCGAGCCCGCGCCGCGCCCCGGCTACGAGGAGTACCTGAACAGCCCCGAGACCACGCCCCCGGCGGAGCTGCTCACCGAGATCAACGTGCCCCTGGCGGACAGGTAGGCCAGGCCGAAACCCCGGGCGGGGCGAGGGCGTCCCGCCCGCCGACGGCGCGGGCTACGCGCTGAAGGTGAGCAACGGCTTCAAAGGCGCGGAACCCTACGAATTTCTCCTGGTGGAGGAGGGCGGGCGCTGGGTGGTCGACGACGCGCGCTACCGTGTGGGAGGGGCCGCACGGTGACTCTCAAGGGCCTGCTTCGCTAGAAGCACCCGGGGGCTCAGAACAGCCAGATGTGGTCCAGGGCCTCGCCCTCTTTGCCTTCGGTGCGCCGTTCCCGGAGCACCTTGGCCGGGCGTCCGGCCGCGACCATGTTGTCGGGCACGTCGTGGGTGACCAGGGCCCCGGCGGCCACGATGGCCTGACGACCCACGGTGACGCCGGGGAAGATCATGGCCCCGGAATAGACCTTGGCGTACTCCTGGATGACCACGGGCCTGTATTCGCGTTCGATGTGCGAGGATTCGCCGTGGGTGTGGGTGATGATGCGCACGTCCTCGGCCAGGGCCACGCCGTTGCCCAGGGTCACGCCGCCCTTGGTGTCCAGGAACGTGTTGCGGTTGATGAACACGTTGTCGCCCACCGAGAGCAGTCGGCCGAAGTTGAAGCGCACGTTCTCCTCGGCCATGAAGGCCGTTCCGCACGCGCCGAACAGTTTCCTGGCCACCATGCGCCGGAACGGTATGGAGAAGGGGACGATGAGCGACAAGGGCAGCCTGTCGAAATAATCCCAGAGAAAATGCAGGTGGCGCTGTCCCGGGGTCAGGGGGAACTCCTGGGCCTTGGGCAGTGTCTCGGCGTAGAGTTGCATGCGGGCCACGGAGTTGAGCTCCATGGGCGGGGCCTCCAGGATGCCCAGCACGTCCAGGACGGCCTCGGGGTCGTCGATGTTGTCCAGGGCCTCGGCGGCCTGCCGGAGCTTGGTGGTGAACCACTGGGGCATGGGCGCTCCTTGGTTGCGGCGGTGCGCGGCGCGGGGTGCATGGCGCGGTTGCGCGGGATGTCCATCCCGGGCAGGGGCCTGTGCCGGATTCAGGGAATATGCCGACGCGGCGGGCGAGGCGCAACCGGATTCCTGGCGGCGTGGACGTTTGGACCGGGCAAAACGAAAAAGCCGGGGCTGTCCCCGGCTTTCCTCGTCCGTGTCGGCGTGGCCGCTACCAGCCCATGCCGCGTCCCATGCCCATGCCGCCTCCGCAGCCGCCGCCACCGCAGCCGCCCGCGCCGCGACCGCCGTATCCGGGGCAGTTTCCGGGGCCGAAGCCCTGGTCCACGGCCTGGGCGCGCAGCTTCTCGCGCAGGGTGAAGATGTCCTTGGCCAGGGCAGCGGCGGCGGCCCGGTCAGGGTTCTGGCCCTGCATGAGGGCCTGGTATTCGGCCCGCTTGACGGCCAGTTCCTGCCTGGTGGCGGCGGTGTCGGCCAGGAATTTCTGGTGCGCGGCGGGGTCCTGCACGACCTGGGCCTGCTGCGGGGCGTTCTTGGCCGCCTGGGCGGGAAGCGCGACGAATGCGGCAAGCAGGCACAGACAGCAGATGGCGACGAATCTCTTCATGATGATCCTCCTTGTCCGGGTGGACGCCCGGGTCTGGGGGGGAATTAGCATCGACCGTGCCAGGGCGAAGCGCCACGCTAACCTACTGGAATGATATGTTGTCCCGGTGCGTCTTGCCGGGGTGCAACCCAGGATGTGCAAGTTGCTGCACGCCGCGCGCGCCGGGTTGCACGGCGTGCATTGCACAATCAAATCATACCGTTATGGTATTGCAGGCGTGTCGGGTGAATCCCGCGAAGCAATTGCCGGGGTCCGGGGGGAGGCTCGCCCCCCGGCGGGTGCAGGGCGGAGCCCTGCCGGGGCGCGGGGCGGAGCCCCGTTCTCGGGCAGCAGCCGAGCACCCGAGGCCGAAGTCCCCGCCCCCGCATGCAAAAAGCGCCCGGCACGTCTCGCGTGCCGGGCGCTTTCCGTCTCGTCTCGTCGCGCGCGTCTAGAAGTTGAAGTTCAGCTTCTCGCGCAGTTCGCCGATCACCTGTCGGGCGGCGGCGCGGGCGCGGTCGTTGCCGTCGCGCAGGATGTCCCAGGCCAGGTCGGGGTTGGCGTCGAAGGCCTTGCGGCGCTCCTGGAAGGGTTCCAGGAAGGCCGTGAGGTTGTCGCCCATGATCTTCTTGCATTCGCCGCAGCCGATGCTTGCCTCGCGGCAGGCCTTGGCGATCTCCAGGCATTTTTCCTGGGGCGTGAAGAGCAGGTGGTAGGGGTAGAGGTTGCACTCGTCGGGCTCGCCGGGGTCCTTGAGGCGCACGCGCTTGGTGCAGGTGAGCATGGGCTTGATCTTGGCGCGCACGCCGTCGAGATCCTCCCCCAGGGAGATGGCGTTGCCGTAGCTCTTGGACATCTTGCGTCCGTCCAGGCCGGGGAGCTTGGGGGCGCGGGTGAGCTTGGCCTCGGGTTCGGGGAAGAAGTCGCCCCAGAGGTGGTTGGCGCGCCGGGCGATCTCGCGGGTCAGCTCCAGGTGGGGCAGCTGGTCCTGGCCCACGGGCACCCACTTGGGCCGGTAGATGAGGATGTCCGAGGCCATGAGCACGGGGTAGCCCAGGAAGCCGAAGGTGGAGAGGTCCTTGGCCTCGTCGAGCTGGTCGCGCACGTCCTTGTAGGTGGGGTTGCGCTCCAGCCAGCTCACGGGGGTGATCATGGAGAGCAGGAGCGAGAGCTCGGCGTGCTCCTTCACCTCGGACTGCTGGAACATCACGCAGCGGGCGGGGTCGAGCCCGGCGGCCACCCAGTCCTGCACGAGGCCCGGCACGAAGCCCTTGATGCGCGTGGGGTCGGCGTATTCGGTGGTCAGGGCGTGCCAGTCGGCCACGAAGAAGAAGCACTGGTGGTCCTTGTGGAGTTCCACCCAGTTGTCGAGCACTCCGAAATAGTGCCCGAGGTGCAGGGGGCCGGTGGGGCGCATGCCCGAGACGATGCGGTTGTTGGCGGTCATGGCGTCTCGCTAGATCAGGAGGTTGTAGAGCGCGGCCGTCACGGGTCCGAGAAATCTTCCCAGCACGCCCGTGAGGGCCAGAAGGATCACGATGACGAAGCCCCAGCGCTCCAGCCGGGAAAGCTCATAGGCCCAGCGCCTGGGCAGCACGCCCATGAGCAGGTGCCCGCCGTCCAGGGGCGGGATGGGCAGCAGGTTGAACACGCCCAGGGCCAGGTTCACCTGGACGCTGGCCTTGGTCATGTACCACAAGGGCGCGAGGACGTAGGCCGCGAAGGGGCCGCCCGGGTCCAGGGAGGGTGCCAGGGCGCGCAGCGCGTCCAGGCCCAGGGCCGAGAGCGCGGCCAGGACGAAATTGGAGAGCGGCCCGGCGGCCGAGACCAGGGACATGCCCAGGCGGGGATTGCGGAAGTAGCGGCCGTCCACGGGCACGGGCTTGGCCCAGCCGATCATCTGGGTGAGCACGAAGGCCAGCAGGCCCAGCGGGTCCAGGTGCTTGAAGGGATTGAGCGAAAGCCGCCCGGCAAGGCGCGCGGTGGGGTCGCCCAGGAGGGCTGCCATGGCCCCGTGGGAAACCTCGTGCACCGTGACCGCCATGAGCATGGGGGGCGCGTAGATGGCCAGGTTCACCAGGAACCGGCTGAAGTCCTCGAACATGGATGGAACGCCGCCGTGGGATGATGGGGAGACGCCTGCCGCCGCCCCGGAACGATCGAGCGCCCCGGGCCGCAAGGCGGCTCGGGGCGCGAGTTGGCTAGCACGAAGCCCGGGCGAGGGCAAGCGGCCGGGACCCGGCGGTCATGCGGCCGCGGAGGCGGCCCGCCCGGAGGCCGGAAGCTCAGGCGGCCGGGGCGGCCTTGGCCAGGGCCAGGGTCACCTTGGACTTGAGCTCCGAGAGGTCCACGGACTTGACCACGTAGTAGTCGGCCGCGATGGACTTGAGGTCGTGCTGGAAGGAGTCGTAGGCGGTGGAGAGGATCACGGGGATGACCTGGTCCTTGCCTCGGATCTCCTGGAGCAGGTCCAGCCCGGAGCGGTTGGGGCCGAGCTTGATGTCGAGCACCACCACGGCGGGTTTCTCGCGCTCCAGCACGGCCAGGATGGGTTCCTCGCCGTCGGAAGTGGCGACCTCGTACCCATCGCTCTCCAGCTCTTCTTGATAGAGCATCCGGATGTGCTTCTCGTCGTCCACGACCAGGACCTTTTTCGAACTCATGGAAACCTCCGTGATGGCGCGCAGCGCGTCCACGGCACTAGCCTATGCTCAAAAACCCCGGCCGGGTCAACCGCTTTCCAGGCAGGCGGGCGCTTGCTCTCCGGGTCGGGTCGGGGTAGAGCGCGCCCATGGTCGACGTCATCATCGAAGCCACGGGCGAGCGGCACACGTTCCGCAGCCTGAACACCGTCCTGCAGCTGCTCGGGAAACTCGGGCTCAAATCAACCGAAGTGCTGGTCATCCGGGGGCGCGAACTGCTCACCCCGGACCGGGCCATAGGCCACGAGGGCGAGATCCGCATCCGCCACGTGGTCTCCAGGGGGTAGCGCCGTGAAGTGCAGACGCTGCAAGGCCCAGGCCCAGGTGGCCCTGCCCAGCCACCACACTGGATTCTGCGCCCCCTGCTTCGAGACCTACTTCCTGCGCCAGGTGGAGCGCGGCATCCACGAACACCGCCAGTTCACCCGGGAGGACTCCGTGCTCCTGGCCGTGTCGGGCGGCAAGGACTCCCTGGGCCTGCTCCTGGCCCTGAAGGAGCTGGGCTTCAAGGTGACGGCCCTGCACATCGACCTGGCCATCCCCGTCTCCTCCGAGAGCGCCAGGAGCACCGTGGAGGCCTACTGCGCCGCCCACGGCGTGGAGCTGCGCGTGATCGAGACGGCCAGGGACGGCCTGGCCATCCCGGACGTGAAGGCGCGCGTGAAGCGCCCCATCTGCTCTGTGTGCGGCAAGATCAAGCGTCACTGGTTCAACCGCTACGCCTACGAGCAGGGCTTCGACGTGCTGGCCACGGGCCACAACCTGGACGACGAGGTGGCCAGGCTCTTCGCCAACACCCTGCGCTGGGACCAGGCCTACTTGGCCGGGCAAGGCCCCGTGAACGAGGCCTCGGGCCGCTTCGTGCGCAAGGTGAAGCCCCTGTGCCGCCTGACGGAATACGAGACGGCCGTATGGTGCTTCCTCAAGGGCATCGAGCACGTGCTGGCCCCTTGCCCCTACTCGGGGGGCGCGAGCTTCACCGGCCACAAGCGCCTCCTGGCCGACCTGGAGGAGCGCAGCCCCGGCATGAAGATGCAGTTCTACGAGCACTTCCTGCGCTCGGGCCGCCCTGCCTTCAAGGCCCAGGCCCAGGACGCCCCGCCGCTCAACGCGTGCACGGGCTGCGGCTACCCCACGTCGCAGGACGTGTGCGGGGTGTGCCGCATCCGGGAGCGGCTGGAGGCCTGAGCATGGACGTGCGGGCCTGGATCGTGGAGCGCCGCCGCACGGCGCTTGCGCGCGCGCGTCTGGCCGGATGGGCGCTGCTGGCGATCCTCCTGGTGTGCGGGGCGTGGCTGGGCTGGCGCGAGGCCAGGCTGCCGCGCGCCCTGGACGCCGAGCTGGCCAGGGAGCGCACGGCGGCCCTGCGCACTCGCCTCAAGATGCTCACCCACGCGGCCTACACGGCCAAGGTGGCGCAAAACGGGCTTCTGGCCGACGTGATCGGCACGCGCGACGTGCTCACGCCCTGCATCGAAGCCGGAGACCTGCGCGGGCTGCCCCCGGACGCCCCCTGCCGGGCGCTCTGGGAGGCCTCCCTGGAGAAGGTCTGGGAGGCGGCCTACGGCCCCCACGCTCCGCTCATCCCCGAGAAGCTGCGGCGCGACCCGTGGGGATCGCCCTACCTGCTCAACACCGGCGAGATCCTTTGCGGGATGGTTGGCGACTGGTGCCCTCACGACGACATCGGCTCCCCGGGTCCCGACGGCGTGGCCAGCACCCCCGACGACGTGATCGTCTCGGCCCCCATGCACCTGGGGCCGGAGCGCGTGGAGGCCGCGAAGGCCGCGAAGGCTCGGGAAGAGGCCGACAAGGCCGCCTCCTCCGGCTCAGGCGAGCGGTAGCAGACCGTTGAAAAAGTCGATTTTTGCAGCCTGTTCAGAAAACTCGCTGGCAAGGCGCGGGGAAAAAGCCAAGCCCGAAGCGTATTTCCAATACGTGAGGGTTTGGCTTTTTCCCTGCAACGCAGCCAGCGAGGATTTATCAACAGGCTGCTAGCCCGCCAGCCAGCAGAGACTCCCCGACGCCGGGCGCACCCGCGAGGCGGGGCAGTCCGGGCGCTCTCCCGCCGCGATGGCCCGCGCCAGCGCCAGCTTGTCCGCCCCCGACACCAGGAAGAACACCTCGCGCGCCGCGTCCAGCACCGGCAGCGTGAGCGTGAGCCGCGCCACCGGGGGGCTGGCCACCGCGTAGCGCACCGGCAGCACCCAGCGCAGGCGCTCCCCCAGGGAGGCCTGCCCCGGGAAGAGCGAGGCCGTGTGGCCGTCGCCGCCCACGCCCAGGTGCACCGCGTCGAAGCGGGGGAAGCCAGCCACCAGCCCCCCCGCCGGGTGGCCGGACCCTTCCTTGCCGAAGAAAGCGCGCAGGGCCGCCTCGTGGGCCTGGGCCTGGGCCTCGGCGTCTTCCAGGGGGATGTCCGGGGAGGGCATGGGGTGGACGTTGCCGGGGGGCAGGGACACGCGGCCGATCAGGCGCTCCCGGGCCAGGCGCTGGTTGCTCTCGGGCGAGTCGGCGGGCACGAGGCGCTCGTCCGCCCAGAAGACGTGGGTCCTGTCCCAGTCCATGGGCTCCTGGGCCAGGAGCTCGAAGAAGCGCCCGGGCGTGGAGCCGCCCGAGAGGGCCAGGGTGAAGCGCCCCCGCTCCGCCACGGCCCTTGCCGCCGCCTCGGACACCAGGAGCGCGGCGGCCCTGGCGGCCGCCTCGGCGTCCGGGAAGGATCGCAGGTCAGGCGCGTACATTGCCGGTGAGGTCCTTGAGGTAGTTCAGGTGCACCATGCTGGCGTCGCGCGGACCCCAGCTGCCCGCCGGGTAGAGGAAGAGGTTCTTCTCCATCTCCACCTGCTGCTCGCACAGCTCCAGGATGGGGGTCAGGTAGGCCCAGGAGAGTTCCACGCCGTCCTGACGCCAGAAGAGCATGTGGTCGCCCAGCATGCAGTCCAGGATGACCTTCTCGTAGGAGTCCACGGGCGGCCCGGCGTAGCCTCCCTTGAAGTCGAAGCTCATGGAGGCCGTGCGCAGGCAGAAGCCCTCGCCGGACTGCTTGGCCTGGAGGCTCAGGTGGATGGTCTCGTTGGGGTAGACCTCCATGATCAGCCGGTTGGCCGAGACGTGCTCACCCACCACGTTGCGGTAGATGGAGTGGGGCACTTCCTTGAACTGAACCACCATGCGCGTGATCTTGCCGGCCAGGCGCTTGCCCGAGCAGATGTAGAAGGGCACGCCCTGCCAGCGCCAGTTGTCCACGTAGGCCTTGAGCATGGCGAAGGTGGGCGTGAGCGACGAGGGCGAGACGCCCGGCTCCTGGCGGTAGGCCGGGAGCGAGCCGTCGGCCGAGGGGCCGTACTGGCCCAGCACCAGATGGCCGAAGCCCTTCTCGGGATCGAAGGGGCGCAGGCTGCGGTAGAGCTTGGTCTTCTCGTCGAGCACCTCGCGCGCGCGAAACACCGAGGGCGGCTCCATGGCCGCCAGAGAAAGGAGCTGCATCATGTGATTCTGGAACATGTCGCGCAGCACCCCGGCTTCCTCGTAGTAGCCCGCGCGGTGCTCCACGCCCAGGGACTCGGCGGCGAGGATGGAGACGTAGTCCACGTAGTTGCGGTTCCACACCGGCTCGAACACGGCGTTGGCGAAGCGGAACAGCAGGACGTTCTGCACGGTCTCCTTGGCCAGGTAGTGGTCGATGCGGAAGATCTGGCCTTCCTGGAAGTGCTGGTGCATGGCCCGGTCGAGCTTGCGGGAGGATTCCAGGTCGCGCCCGAAGGGTTTTTCCACCACGATGCGCGTCCAGCCCTCGGGGGTGTCCTGCCCGGCGAGCCCTGCCTCCCCCAGGTTCACGGCCACGGCCTCGTAGAGCGTGGGGGGGATGGCCAGGTAGAACATGCGGTTGCCGGGCAGGCCCAGCTGGGCTTCGGCGTCGGCCAGGGCCTTGCCCAGGCCCCGGTAGCCCTCCAGGTCGGCGTAGTCCATGGAGTGATAGAAAAGCCTGCGGGCCAGTCCCTCCCAGTCCAGGCCGTCCAGATGTCCGGCGGCGGCAAGCCACTCGCGGGCCTTCTCGCGGAAGGCCTCGGTGGTCATGGGGGTGCGCGCCGCGCCCACGATGGCGAAATTGTCGGGCAGGTCGCCCGCGCGGTAGATGCGGGCCAGGGCCGGGATGAGCTTGCGGGAGGTGAGGTCGCCCGAGGCCCCGAAGATCACCACGGCGCAGGGCTGCGGCCGTTCGGGGAGCCTGCACTCCATCACGTCGGGGGAAACGCCGGGCTGGAAAGGGTTCACGCGGTTCTCCTTGCGCTGGGCGGCCTGTCGGCCAAACCGCCAGGTTTCTTGTTCGATGCGCCGGGGCGGCGGCCGCCGTCCGGCCTGACGGGAACTGCCAGGCCGCTCCGCACGGGGGCCCCCTGCGGGGAATCCTGACTCTCCATACGGAAATTTACGTCGCGATGCCAGTGGGAAGAAGCAGACGCCCGCAAGGGATCACACGCTTGGCCGTGTATCCCGCCGTAAATATTCCATGAGCCGTCAGTCTCAGGTGAGCCGTGCTATGCGACGGACATGCGCTCGCGAGCATGGCCCTGCCGAACGCGTGAGGCGCATGGCCGCATCCCCTGCACAGGAGGCGTCACGCAGCTTCTCCACTAAGGCGGGCCTGGGCCGGAACCCGTGCCGGGGGAGGGCGGAGCGGCGGTCCGGCCGCTGCGCCCTACTTGCCTTTTCTCAGCTGGTACCTGGCCACGGCGGCGTTGTGCTCGTCCAGGGTCTTCGAGAACTGGTGGGAGCCGTCGTTCTTGGCCACGAAGTAGAGGAAGTCCGTGGTTTCGGGGCTGGCGGCGGCCTTGAGGGCCTCCAGGCCCGGGTTGCAGATGGGGCCCGGCGGCAGCCCCGGGTGCTGGTAGGTGTTGTAGGGATTCCTGGGGTCGTCCAGGTGGACGCGCTTCAGATTGCCGTCGAACTTCTCGCCCAGGCCGTAGATGATGGTGGGGTCGGTCTGGAGGAGCATCTTCCTGTTCAGGCGGTTGGTGAAGACACCGGCGATGCGGGCGCGCTCGCTGCCCTGGCCGGTCTCCTTTTCCACGATGGAGGCCAGGATCACGGCCTCGTGCAGGGCCTTGCCCTGGGGCGGGTCCTGGGGCCAGACTTTGGCCGCGGCCTTGCGGAACTGGGCGAGCATGGCCTCCACCACCTGGCGGGCGTCGTTGCCGGGCTTGCGGGTGAAGCGATAGGTCTCGGGGAAGAGGTAGCCCTCGGCGGTGTCGGCGGGCACGCCGTAGCGGGCCAGGAGCTCCTTGTCGCGCGCGGCCTTGTCGAAGCTGGCCGCCGTGCCCAGGCCCGCCTGCTCGGCCAGCCGGGCGATCTGGACCATGGTGAGGCCCTCGGGCACGGAGAGCTTGTAGAGCACGGCCTGGCCGCTCGCCAGGAGGTCCAGCACCTTCTGGGGCGTGAGTCCCGTGGAGAGCAGGTATTCCCCGGCCTTGAGCTTGGAATCCTGCCCGGTGTAGCGGGCCAGGAGCTTGAAGGCCAGCGGGTCCGTGACCACGCCCTGCTTGTAGAGCTGCCCGGCGATCTGTTCGAAGCCGGAGCCGGGTTCGATGGTCACGGTCAGCTCGCGCCCCGGGGTCTCCGGGGGCACGGTGAGGAACTGGTGCGCCCGCCAGGCCACGTAGCCCGAGGCGGCCAGGACCAGGAGGACGAAGGCGGCCAGGACGCGCCGGATCATGGGGTGCTCCCGAAGGTGGCCGCCACGGCGCGGGCGGAGGCGGGGGCGGCCAGATAGGTTTCGAGGATCAGCGCGGCGGCCTGCCTGTCCAGCAGTTCCTTGACGCGGCCGGGCTTCACCCCGGCCTGGCGCAGGCGCTCCAGGGCCTCCTCGCTGGAGAGGGTTTCGTCCATAAGCTTCACGGGCAGGGCGGTGCGCCGGGCCAGGCTGGCGGCGAAGTTGGCGGCGCGGCGCGCCGAGAGGCTGTAGCGCCCTTCGGCCGGTTCGGGATAGCCCACCACGATTTCCTCCGCGCATTGCTCCGCGATCACGCGGGCCAGGGCGGCGAAGAGGGCGTCGCGCCCGCCCTGGTCCGGCCCGGGCAGGGTGTCCAGGGCGAAGGCCATGGCGCCCCCGGGGTCGGAGACGGCCAGGCCCACGCGCTTGAGGCCGTAGTCGATGCAGAGGGTCTTCATGTCAGCAGGCCGGGCTAGCCCCTGGCCGCGCCTCCCGGGTAGGCCACCACGCGCTTGCGTCCCTCCTGGCGGGCCTTGGCCAGGGCCTTGAGGAACCCCTTGCGCCATTTGGGGCCTTCCTGGGCCTGGACCAGGTATTCCAGCACGTGGAGCACGTGCTGCTTGCGGCCCATGCGCAACAGGCAGCGCTTCACGCCGATCTTGCAGGAGGGGCAGCCCACCAGGATGGGCTGGGTCTCGCTCTTGGCGTCGCCCAGGTCCTTGTGAAGCTGCTCCTGCTTGCGCAGGCGGATGCGGTTGAAGAGGTCCGGGCTGGTGATGGCCCCCAGGCCCGATTCGCCGCAGCAGCCGGGGGAGAGGTCCACGCGCGAGCCGGTCAGTTCGCCCAGGGCCTGGCGGTAGAGCTCCGGGGCCTTGGCCAGGGGCACGCCCGCCCACTCGGCGTGGCAGGCCGCGTGGTAGACCAGGCGCACGTCCAGGGGCCGGGCGCGCTCGTCGCGAGCGGGCAGGCGCTCCATGAGGTACTGGGCCACGTCGTAGTGGGGGATGCGGCTGCCGGCGATCACCTCGGTCTCGTAGCCGTCCAGGGATTCGCGGCAGGTGCCGCAGGCCGTGAGCACGGCCTGGGGCTTCACGCCCTCGTTGGCGGCCTTGACGAAGATCTCGCCCAGGGTCTCGATGTTGCGGGCGCGGTTCTTGCGGTAGGCGTCCTGGAAGCCCGAGGAGAGCAGCGGGTAGCCGCAGCACATGTGGCGCTCGGGGATCACGACGCTCACGCCCGCGCGCAGCATGAGGTGGATGGCGGCCAGGCCGATCTGACGCCAGAAGAGGGCCGCGCCGCAGCCGGGGAAGTAGAACACGGCCTCGCCGCTGGGGCGCTCGGGGATGAAGATGCCGCCTTTGGAGAGGTCCAGGGCGTCGGCCAGGTTCTTGAAGCCCGTAACCGGACCGGAGCCGTGGAGCATGGGCGAGGCGAAGCGCGAGCGCCACGGCCCGGGCAGCAGGCCCACCACGCGGTTGCCCAGGGCCTGGCCCCAGGCGGCGGCCTTGGCGGCGGCCGGAGCGCGCTCCTCGGGCTTCTCGGCCACGAAGTGCAGCACCTTGGATTTCACGGGGTGTCCGCCCGCGCCTTTTTCTTCAATGAAGGCGCGCATATCCAGCATGGCCCCGGCGGTCTTGATCTTCACGGGGCAGGCGGCGGTGCACTTGCCGCAGGTGGTGCAGCGCTCCGTCATCTTGCGCAGGCTCTCCAGGAGCTTGGCCGAGGGCCTGCCGTGGTGCACCTGGGAATAGTAGATGGCCTCGATGATGGAGCCCAGGCTGATGTTCTTGTTGCGCGGATGGTAGATGAGGCCGCGCTCCGGCTGGTACATGGGGCACACCTGCTTGCACTTGCCGCAGCGGGTGCAGACCTGGATGTCCGTGAGCAGCTTGATGAGCTTGTCCTTGTCGGGCAGCGCGGTCTTGCGGATGTCCTTGATGAGCCGGTTGAAGGAGAAGGTGTAGGGGTCGCAGTCGAGCTGGCGGGTCACCAGCTTGCCCGGGTTGAAGATGTTCCCGGGGTCCACCTGCTCCTTGTAGGCCTTGAGGGCCGTGATCTTGTCCTCGGGCAGGAAGGCGATCTTGGTGATGCCGATGCCGTGCTCGCCCGAGACGGCGCCGCCCAGCTCCATGACCTTGGCGAACACCTTGTCTGCGGCCTCGTGGGCCTGGGCGAGCATTTCGGGGTCGTTGGAGTTCACGGGCAGGTTCACGTGGCAGTTGCCGTCGCCCGCGTGCATGTGGCTGGCCACCTCCACGCGCCTGGCCAGCATGTCGGCGTGGATGGCCTCGATCTCGCCGTAGAGCTTGGGGTAGCGGGTCTTCAGGTCGGTGAAGAAGTAGTAGGCCTGGACCTCCAGCTCCTGGTCGTTGAGCTCGGCGGTGGTGCGCACGCCGCGCAGGATCTCGGCCGCGAACTGCATCTCCATGGAGACGAAGCCGTCGGAGTCCGGGAAGCCGGGCAGGCGGGTGACCTCCTGGAGGGCCTTGCGGTAGGCCCGGGCCAGGCAGGTGAGGTTCAGCTGCTCCAGGAAGTCCGAGAATTCGGGGATCACCTCCATGGGGATCACCACGTCCTCGTTGATCTTGAAGCCCGAGGTGCGCTTGGCGATGGCCGAGAGCTTGTGGCGGTCCTCCCAGAAGAGTTCGGCCTCTTTGTCGTCGCGGGCCACGAAGGCGTCCACGCCGTCGTGGCGCTGGGCGATGGTGACCACTTCGGCCACTTCGCGGTCCAGGGCCTCCAGGTCGTTGCCGTCGAGCTGGAGCACGAGCACGCTGATGGGGTCGCCCTCGTAGAGCTTGGACTTCTTCTGGTATTCGATGGCCCGCACGTATTTGGCGTTGAACTCCTCCAGGGCGGAGATCTTCACCAGGTCGCCGTCCTGGCGGATGCGGTCGCGCATGGCCACCACGGCCTGGATGGCGAGCATGGCGTTGTGCATGGAGCGCCCGAAGAACTCCAGGACGATCACCTTGGAATATTTGAGCTTGTCGTGGCAGATGAAGCAGGCTTCGGTGATGACGCCGTCCACGCCTTCCTTCTGCATGCCGGGCAGGCCGCCCAGGTACTTGTTGGACACGTCCTTGCCCAGGCCCGGTCCCCTGATCTCGCCGCCGTCGAGCTCCACGGCGTCGATGCGCTTCCCGGCCTCGTTCAGGATGTGGAACACGGCCTTCTCGTGGGGCAGTATCTTGTGGCGCGGGTGGTTCTCGCGCACCACTTCGATGAGCTGGCCCGAGGGCATGACCATCTTGTAGGAGAGCAGGTTGTCCAGGGTGGTGCCGTACTCGAAGGCGTAGGGGCCGCCCGCGTTCTCGGAGATGTTGCCGCCGATGGAGCTTGCGGCCTTGGAGGCCGGGTCCACGGTGAAGAGCATGCCCTTCTCGGAGGCGGCGCGGATGGCCTGGAGGGTGATGACGCCCGCCTGCACGCAGAGGGTCATGGTTTCGGGGTCTGCCGAGAGGATGCGCTTGAGCCGCGTGAGCGAGAGCACCACGGTGCGCCGCCTGGCGGGCACCGCGCCGCCCGTGCAGCCCGAGGCCCCGCCGCGCGGGATGAGGCTGAAGCCCATCTCGCCCGCCAGGCGCACGATGCGCTGCACGTCTTCCGTGCGCTCGGGGGCGAGCACCATCAGGGGCAGTTCCATGCGCAGGTCGGTGGCGTCGGTGGAGCATTCCACGAGGTTGTGGGGGCCGTCGAGGATGGCCTTGTCGTCCAGGAACTCGGAGACCTTGGCCTTGAGCTCGGCGCGGAAGGCCGTGTCCTTGTCGAAGCCCTCCCAGAAGGCGCGCACGGCGCGGGTGAGCTGGCTGAAGTACTCCGGCGTGAGCATGGTGGCGGACTGCGCCAGGCGCTTCTCCACGGATTCGCGCGCGTCGGAGGCGTCGATGAAGGGGTTGTAGCGCACCAGGAACAGCTCGCTGGCCAGGGCCACGGCGGTTTCCTGCACGTCTTCGGGCCAGCCCTTGAGCTCGGCTTCGGAGATGCCCAGCAGGCGCGGCACGAGGCGCTCGGCCGGTATCGATATATGGGGATTCTTCTCTGGCATGGAAGGGTACCTGCGGCGAGTGATGGGAAAGCAAGGTTCCATAGTACCGGCGCGGCCGGTTGGCAAGGCGTTTCGATGAGGGGAACGCGGGCGGGGCGGGAGGAGCGCCGGGACCGGCCCGCCCGTGGGGGCGGCCGGTCCGGCGAGGGAGCGGGGCGGGGCGGCCCGGAGGGGGCCTTCAGCCCTCGAAGGGGCGGGCGAAGCCGGCCACGAGGTCGAAAAAGGCAACTTCGGGCGGCCCGGCCAGCAGATCCGCGAAGCGGGCCTTGGCCTTCTGGAAGAAGGGCTCGGCCATGTGGGAGTCCAGGGCCGCCTGGTCGGCGAAGCGTTCGTAGAAGACGAAGCGCGGGGGCTGCTGGCGCGTGCGGTGGAGCATGTATTCCAGGGCGCCGGGCTCCCGGGCGGTCTCCCCGACCAGCCCCCGGAGGAGCGCTTCCAGTTCGTGTTCCTTGTCCTGGGCGGGCGTGAAGGCGGCGGTCATGAAGATCATCTCGAACCTCCTTTCTGGTGGATGACGGATGACCCGAGCATGACGTTGTCCGGCCTGCTGGGATAGTAGAAATGCGACATGTCGAGTCCCCCGCGCAGATAGTCCCCCGGGGGCATTCCGGCGAACTCCCGGAAGTCCTTGATGAAGTGGGACTGGTCGAAGTAGCCCCCGGCCAGGGCGGCGTCCAGGTCCAGGCCCCGGAAGCCCAGCGCGGCGGGCCGGGCGAGGCGTTGGAAGCGCGAAAGCCTGATGTGCCGCTTGGGGCCGACGCCCAGGGTCTCCTTGACCAGCCGCTGGAGATGACGCGCGGTGATGCCCAGCCGGGCGAGCAGGTCGTCCAGGCGCACGTCCGCGCTGTGGTAGTACATGCGGCGCACGGCCCACTCCACGTCGCGGCGTCCGGGCCTTCCAGCGTGCAGGGCGTCCAGGAGCCAGGCCTCCATCAGTCCGGCGCGTTCGGCGAAGGAGCGGGCCTCGGCCACGCGTTCGGCCAGGGTTTCCACGCCGGGGCCCAGCGCCTCGCGGGCGTCGGCCAGGGAGTCCGTGAGGAGAGCGGGCGGCAGGCGATGGAACCGCGCGAGCCCTCCGGCCCGGAAGCGCACGCAGACGAACCCCACGCTCCCCGCGAGGTCGATGCGGGCGGGCACGGAGCGCAGGGACATGATGTGGCAGCGCGGCACGGGGGCGGGTGGTTCGCCGCCCAGCCCGACCCGGAAGGGCGCGCCCAGGTGGAGGAACAGCTCGTCGCCGCTCCCCGGGAGCACCAGGGCGGGGGGCCAGGGGCCGTCCGCGCCCAGCTCCCAGGACCAGATCCTGTCCACGCAGGCGAAGAGCGCCCCGCCCGGAAAGGCGTGGCGCGCCGCGGGCCGGGCCGGGGCGGAGTGGGGCGTTCCTGGGGGCATGGCGTGGGCTATCCCGGTCCGATGGGGGAATGTCAAGGACCGCCTTCCCGTAGCGCCCGGAACAGGGCGCGAGCTTCCAGCCCGCGTGGATGGCGCGTTGGCTCCGACCCGGGCCTGCCCGTCACGGCGACCAGGCCCGGGTCGGTTTTCGGGTGGACTTTTTCCGGCATCTTTGCTGTCTTGCTCCCCTACGCCATCACCGGAAGGGACAATGCACGGGAAGCTCTCTCGGTTTGACGCGGTTTATCTGTTGATCCTGGTCGCAGGGGGGGGCCTCAGGTTCGCCGGGCTGGGCACTCAGTCCCAGTGGGTGGATGAGATGCTCTCGACCCTCAACGCCTCCCTGTCTCCGGGCTACATCCTGGACCTCTGCTGGAACATCGAGGTCCACCCGCCAGGCTACTACCTCTTCAAGCATTTCCAGCTGCAGCTGGGCGCGAGCGACGTCTGGCTGCGCCTGCCCTCGGCCCTGGCGGGCCTCCTCTGCCTGCCCCTGGCCTACCGCCTCGGCATGACCCTG
Source organism: Fundidesulfovibrio magnetotacticus (assembly GCF_013019105.1). Lineage (NCBI taxonomy): Bacteria > Pseudomonadati > Thermodesulfobacteriota > Desulfovibrionia > Desulfovibrionales > Desulfovibrionaceae > Fundidesulfovibrio > Fundidesulfovibrio magnetotacticus. The sequence goes on along the minus strand of NZ_BLTE01000007.1, from coordinate 166,622 downwards.
GCAGAGGACAGACGCATGGGGCATCTGGCCATGGCCATGCTGGCCTTCAACCCCCTGCATGTCTGGGTCTCCCGGCAGACCAGGCCCTACGGGCTCATAGCCCTGGCGGCCATGGCCCTGACCCTGCACCTGGCGCGCTGGGCCAGGGGGCAGTCCCCGGTGTTCCGGGCCTCGGCCGTGGCCTGGAACGGGTTGTTCGCCTCGATGCACTTCACGGGCATCCTGTTCCTTGGGGCGCAGCTGGCCGCCCTGGCCCTGATGAGCCTGAACAGGCTCGCGCGCGCGGACTGGCGGGGCCTTGCGCGCTATGCGTTCTGGAGCCTCGCCTGCATCGCCCCGTCAGCCGTTTATTTCCTGCACGCCCGCTTCGTCCGGGCGGATCGCTGGATTTCCAACAAGCCGAGCGTCGCGGATTCCGCAGCCAAGGTCTATCCCGTGCTCAAGGATTATCTGTTCCTGGGCTACCAGGGCGTGGACGCCCTTTGGATGGCGCAGGGCGGCCTGGTCCTGGCGGGGGCTTTGCTGGCCCTGCGCGGCGGGCGGCGCGCCGCGATCATGTCGGCCTGCCTGGCGGGCGGGGTGTTCGCCCTGCTCATTCTGGGCGGCTACGCGGCGCACCTCACCTGTACGCACCTCTCCTTCTTGCTCCCTGCATCCACGGTCCTGGCGGCCTACGCCGCGCACCGCTTCCTGGAGCGCGCTGGCGCGGCCCGCGTGACCGCGGCCGTCCCGGTCGCGCTCTTGACGGCCTTCCTGGTCATGGATGCCCGCATCTTCTACTCCCCGGAGCGCAGCCCCGCCGACCTCTACGGCCCGGCCGACCGCTACCGGGCCATGGCCGGTTTCCTGGCGGGTCTCCAGGCTCCGGGCGTGGTTCCCGCCTTCGACGACCAGACCGACGCCTCGGCGGTCCTCTGGTACGGGGAGCGGCTCAACGGGGGCGGGCGCGTCCTCGGGGAACTCACGGAGCGCGATCCCGAAGCCCTGTTGTGTTATTTCGCCAAACCAACGAACTGGCGGGCAACAGACTGCTGCATTGTGCATAAGCAGTCCGGCCTGGACCTTCCTTTTTTGCACCAGGGCCGCGTGGGGAGCCTAGACCTCTACTTCCGCAAGTACCGGCGTGAGCCCGTGATCGTTTTGCGAGCGGGGGATGGCGCCGCATCAGTCACCGCCAACCCGGACAACGTGCTGGTGCGCGCCCTGGATTTCAGGGGTTTGAGCGTGATTCTGGAGGGAGCGGGCCTGGGGCCGAACGGCAAGACGTTCTATCTCTCTCCGTCCCAAGCCCTGATCCCCGGGGAGTGCGTGTTCCGCTTTGACAGCGAGGCGGCGGCCCCGGGTACGGCTCTGGCGGTGGAGGCGCGGGGCTCCCTGCTGCGGGAGGGCAATTCCATGGAGATGCTCTACCGGGTGGACTCCGGGGCGTGGCAGGTGCTGGGGAGCGCGCGGCATTTGGGCGAGCATCGTTTGGGCGGGCAAGTGCCCTTGCCCCTGGGGCGGCACGCGGTGGACGTGAAGGTGGTCCTGGTGTTCGGGGGGCGTTCGGCCTTCACCATGTACGAGCCCGCCACGCAGGCGCGATTCCACGGCGTGACGGCCTCGCTGGAGGTGGTCGGGGGCACGCCCTAGCCCGGATGCCTGTCAAGGGATGGACTTTTGTGCCGCTCTCTGGTCATTTTCCGCAGAGCACGACCCCAACCCGCAACGGCCCGCCCCGGCGGGCGGCGCAAGGAGCGCTTCCATGGCCCACGATGCCGACATTGCCCAGAAGCATCTGATCAAAGAAACCCGCGACAGCTACGAGTTCAACAAAATTTTCAACCGTCTCCAGGTGATGATGGACCAGATGCACGCTCTGGAGCAGTCCCTGAGCGAGATCAAGAAGGACGTGGAGTCCATCAAGGGCGCGATCGGAAGCAAGTAGCCCGACGGCGGGCCGCCCGGGGGAGTTCCGGGGCAGCCCGCGTCGCCCTTCCCGGGGAGGGTGCGGCGAGCCACCAGCAATGCGGCGATGGAGCGGGGCGGCCATGCCTCCCGGCAGTCGCGCGCGCCTCGCATCCGGGCCACGCCTCCGGGCGGTGGAGCGATCTCGTGCGCGGCAAAAGCTTTCCGCGCCTGCCATCCACGTGATCAAAGAAAAACTTCGCGGGATTCATCGGCGGCGCCGGTGAATCCCGCGAAGCATGGTGCGGGGTGTGGGAGCATCGCCCCGGCGGGCGCGGGGCAATGCCTAGCAGCGGCCCGGGGCGGAGCCCCGCAGGCTATCCGGCCAGCTTGGCCTCGATGTCCCTGACGAGGTTGGGGTGCACGTCGTAGTTGCACTCCTGGGCCTGGCGGATGCAGCTCATGGCCTGTTGGGCGTCGCCTTTCTCCAGGTAGGCCAGGGCCAGGTTGTTCCAGGCGGGGCCGAACTTGGGGTGGAGTTCCACGGCGCGCTTGCTCATCTCGATGGATTCGTCGGTCTGCCCGGCCATGTAGAGGGCGCTGCCCAGGGTGCCGAAGGCCTGCACGAACTGGGAGTCCAGCTTGACGGCCTTGCGCAGCGACTTGATGGCCTCGTCCACCTGGCCCATCTGGAGCAGGCAGAAGCCGATGTTGGCGTGGGGCACGGCGAAGCGGTGGCGGGCCTTCACGGCGGCCTGGTTGAAACGCAGGCAGCTATCGATGTCGCCGTCGTTCATGGCCAGGCCGCCCAGCTGGACGTAGCCTTCCGCCATGGCGGGGGAGCGTTCGATGGCTCGCAGGAAGCTGGTCTTGGCTTCCTCGAAGCGGCGCTTGTGCAGGTAGGCCACGCCCAGGTTGTAGTGGGAGGTGGCGCACTGGTCGTTCTTGGCCAGCTTGGTTTCGAGCTCTGCGATGTAGTCGTCGACGTTTTCGTGGGTCATGGCCATGGTGATCACCCAAGTCCTTTGGATTGCTTGAATTCCTCGATGCGCCCTTCCTCATCGAGGAGTTTGGCGTACCACTGGACGAAATCGAACATGCCTTTGAAGCGCAGCGATCCGTTGATGACGCCCACGCAGAGCTCCCACGCGCCCTGTGCGTAGTCGGTGGGGACAGGCGTGCCCACGGGGAGCGACTGCATGAACTCGCGCATGAGCTGCTGGGAGGTGCGCTTGGAGGTGTCGATGCGGATGTCGATGGGGTCGAAGGGCTTCTGGAAGGGGTCCCAGTTGTCGTAGCCCATCCTGTCGATGAACTTGCGCCGTTTGTCTGAGATGCGCTCGTAGATGGCCTTTTTCTGGGCCTCCTCCTCGGGGGTGAGGAACTTGGTGAACACGGCTAGTCCTCCTTCTTTGGGGCTCCCAGGCCGAAGAACTCGTCGTTGTAGTCGGTGAGCACGGCCATGGAGACGGGGACGAGCATGTCCTGGAGGTAGTCGAATCTGCCGCCCACGCGCTCCACGATTTCCCTGGAAAGCTCGAAGAGGCGCTCCTGGATGCGGGCGATGTTCACGGCGGGGTATTTGCCGCCGGGCTGGAAGCCGGACTTGCCGCACACGCGCAGCTTGCCGCCCACGTTGAGGGGCGCGCCGTAGAGGCGGCAGGTGACGGGGCGCACGTCGTAGAATTCGCAGCGCTCGTCCTGGGAGAGCAGGGCGCAGCGGATGCGCTCGGCGGCGAAGGACTCGACGATGCGCTCGTCGGGGACGCCCGCGCCGTGGGCCTTCCAGGCCTTGTGTTTGAGGCGGTAGTGCTCGCGGTCGGAGCGGTTGGCGGCCACGGTGATGCGGTAGCGCTCGTCACCCTTGGGGAAAAGTTCGTTGAAGCGCTTGTTGAGGTAGAGGGCCTCGACGAGGGTGACGTCGAAAGGGGCGTGGCAGCAGTCCGAACAGGACACTTCGCACCGCACCTGCTCGGGGCAGGCGGCCTTGACCTTCTGGAACACGGCGTCCACTTCGGCGCACAGAGCCTCGTAGCGCTCGAAGATGTCGGAAAAGTCGGCGTCGATCACGGGAACTCCTGGCCGCCGGGCGCGGCACGCTCGATTATGGTCACGATTTCCCGACCGGCAAGGGGGAAAGAACAGGCGGGAGCGGGCCTTTGTGGCCGCTCCCGCCTGTTGGAGACTCAATCGGGAAAGGGATTATTCTTCCTCGACGGTGATGGCGTCCTGGTCGCAGACTTCGACGCAGGATTCGCAGCCCAGGCACTCTTCCTCGTTGACCACGACGGACTTGCCGTCCTGCATTTCGTAGACTTCAACGGGGCAGACGTCCACGCATTCGCCGTCGCCGGTGCACTTTTCTTCGTCGACAGTGACCTTGTAGCCCATGCTCCTAACCTCCACTCTCTGGTTTGGTTTGTTTCGTGCTCGGAAAAGCCCGTTCCTGTTTGCAATGGACGGGCCCAAATGCCATGTAAAATCAAGAAGTTGGCCACCGAGGTCAAGCCGCGCGGGCCAGCTGTGAAAGCCTTAGCCTCGGACGTGATGGGCTGTCAAGCAGCCAGCCAGGGTCTGGAGCAAAAGGTTCTCCGGACCGCCGCGGTGAAAAAAAGTAGGAACGTGGGCTAAAGATCAGCCCTGTTGGTCCGATAAGAAATGCGGAGTCACCCTGAATAGAACCTGCGGCCAAGGAAGGCTGTGTCATGAGCAAGATCGTCCCCCTGCGGCCAGGCCGCGACCCCATACGCCCGGTGCTGATGCTGTTGACGTCGCACCGCCTCGACTGCCTCCTGCTCAGTATGCGCAGCCTGCAGCGCTTCACAAACCTCGGGCGGTTCAAGAAGATCTACATCGTGGCCAACGCCGTGGAGCCCGACCACGCGGCCATTCTCCACCGCTTCATGCACACCACCCCGGGCGTGGAGGTGATCCACTGCTCGCCGCGCGGGCTCGTGCCCGCCGTGAACGCCGTGCAGAACGAAATCCTCTCCAACCACCTGGACGACGTGGTGGTGAAGATGGATGAGGACGTGTTCGTGACGCCCCTCTGGCTGGAGCACCTGCTGGAGGCCTACCGGGCGCACCGCATGCGCGCCGACATCCCCATCGTGAGCGCCCTGGCCCCCGTGAGCCCTCCGGGACGCTTCGCCATGAACCGCTTCCTCAAGGCCGCCTACCCCGCCGAGCGCGCCATGTACGAGGGCGCGGTGGTGGAGGAGAACTGGGTGTACCACCGCTGGATGTGGGAGAAGGTGGTCCACGAGGACCTGGTGGGCGCGTGGCTCGCCAGCGGGCAGCCCCCCTACTTCTACCCGGACTTCGCCACCATCAACTGCGTTGTCTACGACCGCAGGCTCCTGGAGGCCGTGCTGCCGCTGCCCGTGCGCAAGGAAACCGACGCGCCCCTCTCCGACGAGGCGGCCATCAACCGGGTGCTGGCCGCCAACCACTGGCGCAACGCCGTGGTGAGCCGCGCCCTGGCGCACCACTACAGCTTCGCCAAGTGCGAGCAGTACCTGCGCTCCCACGTGCCCCTGGACTTCGTGTGGCAGCACCTCCAGGACCTGTGGCGCGCCGAGCAGGCCCGCCTGAAGGGCCTCACCCTTCGCCGCTACATCCCCGCCGGTCCCATGGCCGGAGCCTCCGCCAGCTGAACGTCCCCCTGGCCGACGCCCTGCGGGCGGCGGCCGGTGTCTTACCACGCCTCCGGGGTCGATGTCCCCCCCTCCGACGCCCGGTCCTGCCGGGCGGATTGTTTGCGGATGGCCGCCAGGGCGGGCGGCCCGGCGGCGGGGCGATTGTCTCGCGGGCGGGAAGCGTGCTAGGGGATGGGCAAGTCCCAAACCCGATCCGCACGGAGCCCCCATGACCAGCGACCGCCAGGAATGGACCTGTCCCAAGTGCAAGGCGTCCAACGATCCCGACTTCACCCATTGTCGCATGTGCGGCGAGCACAATCCAGCCGTGCCCAAGCCCGAGAAGAAGTGCGCCTCCTGCGGCTTCCTGGCGGGCAAGGAAACCTGCTGTCCCGTGTGCGGCAGCGACTACTTCCTCCAGCTCTAGATCCCGTTGCTCGCGGCCCGGCCCTTCCGGCCGGGCCGCCGGGCTCAGGGAGCACGCCCCGGGCGCATCGCTTGTCTTAGGAGGCGGGCGTCCGGCGTGGCCCCACGGCAAGGGGGCGGCTCTGGCGCGCCCGGGGGGGGACGGACGATTCCCGCCGGTCGCGCCCGCGCTTCGGGTCTGTCCGAAGGGCGTTGCCCGTCAGGGCGTGGGGCGGGCGGCCACGGGTGCGGCGGGGGGCTGGCGCAGCCTGTCGGCGATGGTCATCACGGCCAGCGAGTAGAGGTCGGAGTGGTTGTAGGCGTAGACCACGGTGCGCTGCTGGTCCCATGTGAGGCCCTGCTTCCAGCCGTGGCCCACCAGATAGTTGGCGATGCTGGGGATGGCGTCGGCGGGGTCGAAGAGGTCCACGCGGCCGTCGCCGTTGCCGTCCACGCCGAAGCGCAGGGCGTTGGTGGGCATGAACTGGCAGATGCCGATGGCCCCGTAGATGGAGCCGGGCACGGCGGACGGGCTCTGCCCCAGTGCGCGCGTGTAGAGGATGAGCGCCTTGAGCTCCTGGTAGGCCCACTGGGAGCGGTCCTTGGCGCTGGCGTCGGCGTAGGCGGCGCGCTCGGCGTTGCTCCCCACGGTCTTCAGGTAGGGGCGGATGGGCTCCAGCCCGTCGCTGGCCGCCATGGAGGCCAGCACCTGGAAGGCCTGGTCCTTGCCCAGGAAGGAGCCCAGCTTGGTTTCCACCAGCAGCAGCGCCAGGATCACCTCCCGGGGCACGCCGTAGGCAGCCTCGGCGCGGGAGAAAGCGTCCGCGTAGGTCCGGGAGTAGTCCCCGGCCCAGGCCAGGGTCCAGGGTTTGAGGTAGGCGGCGTAGTTGCTCTGCATGAGGGCCTTGCGGCCCGGAGGTGGCGCGGGGTCGAACTGCTTGCGCACCATGCGGTCCACTTTGTGGGCCATGATGGAGGGGTCGAAGGACATGCCCGGTGCGTCGAAGAGGGGGGCCAGTTCCGCGCGGGGCAGCCCGTCGGAGGCCAGGCGGTCCAGCAGGCGGTTCCAGGCCGGGTCCGCCGCGCGGGCCAGGGAGGGCAGGGCCAGGAGCGTCAGCAGGGCCAGGAGGGCCGGAAGGCGGAGCTTTGTGGAACATCGCATCCGCTGATTATTACCCAGCCCGCCTCCGCTGTCCACCATTACGCGACGCCGCGCCCGGGCCGGTTCACGCATTGACCCGGCGGCCGGGCGGAACTATCTCCATGCGCATGATCCGCGCGTCCGCGAGAGCCTTCGGCCCGGGGCTGACCCGCCGCCTGTGCGCGGCCTTCCTGGCGTTGTCCCTGCTCGCCGGTTGCGGGACAACCCTCCCCGTGACGCCCGAGCCTTTGCCGCCGCCCAAGGCCAGCGTGGTCGAAACGGCGCGCGGGCAACTGGGCGCGCCCTACCGCGCGGGAGGCGACTCCCCCCGCTCCGGCTTCGACTGCTCGGGCCTGGTGCAGTGGTGTTACGCCGTGCAGGGCCACAAACTGCCCCGGCGCACCGAGGACATGCTCAAGGTGGGCCGCCCCGTGGACAAGGCCGACCTCAAGCCCGGGGATCTGGTCTTCTTCAACGTCACCCGCAAACGCTGGGGACTGCACGTGGGCATCTACACCGGGCGCGGGCGCTTCATCCACAGCCCCACGCCGGGCGCGCACGTGCGCGAGGAGAGCCTCGCCGAACGCTACTGGGTGCGCACCTACATCGGCGCGCGTCGCGTTCAGCAATAACCGGCCGCCGCGCGGCCGTTTCCGGCGGGCGCTCGCGGGCCGGTGTTGCCTCAACGGCAGTCCAGCCCTCTTTCCAGGTCTCCCGCGCGCATGGGGCGCACGAGGGCGTCGCCGGTGAGGCGCGCCAGGGCCTCGCGTTCGGAGGCCGCCTCCTGGGCGCTTTCGCGCCATCCGGCTACCACCACCCAGAGCGTGCGGCCCCGGGAGGGCTCGGGCCGCACGCAGGCCTTGCGCCCGGATTCGCGCAGGAAGGAGGCCACCCAGAGGGCGCGGGCCTGCTCGGAGTAGCTGCCTGCGATGAGGGCATGGACCTGGCGGGAGGGGTCGCCCCCCATGGGCCGCTGCGCGGCGGGCGATTTGGGGGGGGAGGGCTGCCGCTGCGCGTCTTTGCCGGATTCAGGCCGTTGCGCGTCCTTGCCGGACTCTGTCCGCGGCAAGGCCTTCCCGTTCTCAGGCCGTTGCGCGGCGGGGGCCGCATCCGGCTTCTCCTGGCCGGGTTTCCCAGGCCTGGGCGCCGTGGCGGCTTTGGTCGCGCCGTCGCGTTCCTGACCGGATTTCGCGGGGCGTTTCCCCTCGGTCTTGGGGTCCGGCGCGGCCTGGGGCGGCGGCGCGGGCGCGGCCGTCACCTCGAATTCGGCCCGGGCCAGCTCCCGCCCCTCGCTGGAGACGCTGAGCCGCCAGCGCCCCGGCACGATCTCCCAGGGAAAGGCGAACTCCCAGGCGGCCTGGCCCGGCGCGCCGGGCACGGCCGGGATGATCCAGCGCGCGGGGGGGGCTTCGCCCGGGCGCGCGAGCTCGGCGTCCAGGAGCAGCGGGTCGCTCCCCGCAGGGGCGACGAACCCGAGGGTGAGCCGCGTGCCGGGCGCGGCGACCACGGGTTTGGGGGGGGAGTCCGGCGCGACCGTCTCCGGCGGGGAAGCTTGCGGTCCGGCGGGCCGGGGCGCGTCGGCGGCCAGCGCCGACTGGCACGGCGGGAAGGGGGCGGCCGGGAGGTGGATGGCCAGGGCCAGGGCCGCCAGCAGGAACGCCAGGCTACGCACGGGTGTCCGCCTCCGGGAGCCGCGCCAGCAGGACCAGCCCCACGGCGAAAAAGAGCGTGAGCGAGACGATGGCGGGCCGCGCCGACCCCGTGGCCTGGGCGATGGCCGCGAAGACCAGCGGCCCGAGCACCGCCGAAAGCTTTGAGAGCACCGAGAAGAATCCGTAATACACCGTGGGCTCCTCCCCGGGTGGCACCAGGCGGCTGAACACCGAGCGGGAAAGGGCCTGGGAGCCGCCCAGGGCCACACCCACGCCCAGGCCCAGGGCGAAATACTCCCCGGCCGTGGTCACGCCCCGGGCCAGGACGGCCACCGCCGACCAAGCCGCCAGGGCGGCCATGAGAGACTTCCGGGCTCCGATTCGTCCGGCCAGCCGGGCGAATCCCACGGCCCCCGCCAGGGCCACGCCCTGGATGGCCAGCAGCGTGACCAGGAGCGTGCCCTGGGGGAGCCCGATCTCCGCACGGCCGTAGATGGCCGCCATGGCGATCACGGTCTGCACGCCGTCATTGTAGAATAGATAGGCCAGCAGGAAACGCCCCAGGCCCGGAGTGCGCCGTGCGGCCGACGCGGCGCGCCAGGCCTCGCGGAAGCCCCCGGCGGCCAGCGCCGGAAGGCTCAGGCCCCGGCCGATACGGGCCTCGCCGGATGTCCGCGCCCCCTTCAGCCCGGATGCCGAAGCGTCTGCCGCTCCGTTCGCGTCGGCCCCGGGCAGCCCGGCCACGGCCGCGAGGCCCAGCGCCAGCCACCACGCCCCGCACAGGGCCATGCCCCACTGCACGGCGCGGGCCTCGTCCAGCCCCAGCGTTTCCCGCCCGGACACCAGGGCCAGGGCAAGCGCCAGCCCCAGGCCGCCGCCCGCGTAGCCGCAGGCGTAGCCCAGGCCCGAAACGCGGTCGCGCTCGCGCCCGGCGGACAGCTGGGGCAGGTAGGCGTCATAGAAGGCGTTGCCGGTGTTGTAGGCGGCCTGGGCCAGCACGAAGAGGCCCAGGGCGGGAAGCACGTCGCCCGGCCCCTGGGCGCTCACGGCCAGGGCAGCCGCGCCGCCCGCGGCGCACGCGGCCGCGAGAAAGACGCGGCGCAGCCCGGCGAGCCCGGCGGCGGCCCCGGCCACGGGGGCCAGCACGAACACCGTGAGGGCGCACAGGCTGGAGGCGTAGCCCCACAGGCTCACCGCGCCCACGCGGTGGCCCAGCACCTGCAGCCCCTCCGGGGCGATCACGGCGGCGAAATAAGCGGGCAGAAGCGCCGTGGCCACGCAGGTGGCGTAGGCGGAGGCGGCGAAATCGTAGAGGGCCCAGGCGGCCAGGGGCCGGGAGCGCGGCATGGGCAAGACCTATCCGCTTCGCGTCCCGAGGGCAAATGAAGGGATGATTACAAGACTTCCCGCCCCATCCAGATCACGCGGCCCAGCAGGCGCACGTTGGAGCCCTCGTGGAGGGTCACTTCCAGGGGCGGGTAGAACTGGCGGTTGTCGCTCACGAGCACGAGCTTGCCGGGCTTCTTGTCCAGGCGCTTGACCACGATCTCCTCGTCGATGCCCACGGCGTAGATCTTGCCCGTGTAGACCTCGGTCTGGGAAAGGTCGATGAGCACCACGTCCTCGTCGCGCAGGGTGGGCTCCATGGAGTCGCCCGAGACGCGCATGAGCCGCATCTGGCTGATCTGGCCCTTGCGCTTGAGCCAGGCGTGGCGGAAGGCGTAGTAGGAGTCGATGGCCTCCTCCACCACGAGGCTGCCGCCCCCGGCCGAGAGACGGGCGCGCACCTTGGGCACGTAGGAGAACTCCTCGGGATGCGCCCCCGGAGTCCCCGAGCCCAGCGCGGCAGGAGCGTCGCTGTTGCCGGCCACGTACATGGGGCCCATGCCCGACTCCAGCCACTGGGGGTTGAGCCCGTACTTGCGGCACAAGAAGAGGTACCAGTCCGCCGGGATGTGGGAGCGCTTCTTGGCGTCGGTGACGGCCTGGCGGCCGATTCCCAGCGCCCGGGCCAGCTCGGACTGCGAACGGATGCCCGTGGAGGCCATGATGCGCGACAGGACGGACTCGGCGGAAAAGCCTTTGACGATGGGCTGTGGAGTGGCTCGCTTCATGGTCGTGTCCCGCTGGCTGGATTTTCCGTTGCCATGCCCCAGGCGACGTCCCTTGTCAAGCGTTTCTGACCTGCGTTCCAGGACGTGTACAGAAGGGCAGGGCCGCCGGAAAGCCCGGTATCCCTGGGTTGGGGCGGACCGAACCGGGCGTTCGGCCTCCGGAGCAGGCGCGGGCTGCCGCTCCGGAGGGTCAAGATGGTTTGTTCTGCTTTACTTGTATGCGTCGCAGGCCACTTCGGGGATGATGTACGATAATAACTGGTCTTGCTATGACGTGTGTACGATATCCAGGGCCTTCCCGGCGGAGGGCTGTTCGTGCGTCAGGCAGTGCAGGGTTCCGAAACCCCAGACAAGATCGACCGCGTGGACGCCCGTGACGATGCGGTCGGGGAAGCATTCGGCCAGGATGCCCAGGGCGATGCGGTCCCGGGGGTCGTTGAAGGTGGGCACGAGCACCGTGCCGTTGGCGATGTAGAAGTTGGCGTAGCTGGCGGGCAGGCGCACGCCGTCGAAGAACAGGGGCTCGGGCATGGGCAGGTCGATCACCTGGAGCTTCCCTCCGCCGTGCAGGCGCACGCCCTCCAGACGCTCGCGGTTCTCCTCCAGGACGCGGTAGTTCTCGTCGGAGGGGTCCTTCTCGCGGCAGAGCACCACGGCGTCGGGGGCCACGAAGCGGCAGAGGTCGTCCACGTGGCCGTGGGTGTCGTCCCCGGCGATGCCCTTGCCCAGCCAGATCACCTGCTCGACGCCCAAAAATTCCCGGAAGGCGTCCTCGTAATCCCGGGCGGTGAGGCCGGGGTTGCGCACCTGGGTGATGGGGTCGAGGAAGCATTCCTCGGTGGTCAAGAGCGTCCCCCGTCCGTTGCCGTCGATGCCGCCGCCCTCCAGCACCAGGGGGCGGCCCTGGGCCGCGGCCCGCACCATGGGCATCTTGAGCGCGCGGGCCACGTGCTCGGGCGCTTCCGCGTCCAGGAGGTGGTCCGGGTACTTGGCCCAGCCGGTGAAGCCGAAGCGCACGGCCCGCACCCGGGGCGAGGCGCGGCGCAGGGTGAAGGCCGGGAGCATGTCCCGGCACCAGCCCCGGTCGGTGGGCACGTGGTGGAAGCGCACGCGTTCGAGGTCGGCCCCGGCCTTGCCCAGCACGCGCCGGGCCTTGTCCTCCCAGGCGGCGTCGTCCACCAGGAGGCGCACGGTCTCGAACTGGGCGATCCTGCGCACGATCTCCCCGAACACCCAGGGGATGGGATGGAACTTGCCCGGCCAGTCGCGCGGGTTCTTGGGCCAGGCCAGCCAGGTGGCGGCGTGGGGCTCCCACTCGGCGGGCAGGCGTGGGGCGTCGGTCTCGGGTGCGGGCGTGGTCATGGAAGAAGCCTCCGGCGGGCAAAGGGCTTCGCCCTCTGCACTCCCTTGTCGCTTCGCGTCCTTCACCGACGCCGCCGGTGCAGCCCGCGAAGCCCACTAAAGTTTTTTTGGGGAAGGGGGTCCGGGGGAAACCCCTTTTTGTTCACAAAAAGGGGTTTCCCCCGGTTCTCTTCTCTCCCCTCTCACTCTTACTCTTCGTCGATATACCGGCGCACGATGTCGCCGTAGGCGTCGATCCTGCGGTCGCGCAGGAAGGGCCAGTGGGTGCGGGTGGTGTCCACCTTTTGGGGGTCGATCTCGGCCAGGATGATCTCTTCGAGCACGGTGGAGGCTTCCGCGATGATGGTTCCCATGGGGCCGCAGACGAAGCTCGATCCCCAGAATTCCAGGCCGTCGCCGCCGGAGGGGGGGATTTCGTGGCCCACGCGGTTGACGCTGGCCACGTAGCAGCCGTTGGCGATGGCGTGGGAGCGCTGGATGGTCATCCAGGCCTCGCGCTGTTCCGTGCCGTACTGGGCCTTCTCGGAGGGGTGCCAGCCGATGGCGGTGGGGTAGAAGAGGATGTCCGCGCCGCGCAGTGCGGTGAGGCGCGCGGCCTCGGGGTACCACTGGTCCCAGCAGATGAGTGTTCCGATGGGGCCCACGGGGGTGTCGAAGCGTTTGAAGCCCAGGTCGCCGGGGGTGAAGTAGAACTTCTCGTAGAAGAGCGGGTCGTCGGGGATGTGCATCTTGCGGTAGACGCCGAGGAGGTTCCCGTCGGGCCCGGCCACGGCCAGGGAGTTGTGGTAGAGCCCGGAGGCGCGCCGCTCGAAGAGCGGGATGACCACGGTGGCCTTGGCGTCCTTGGCGGCCAGGGCCAGGGCCTGCGTGGTGGGGCCTGGGATGGGCTCGGCCAGGGCGAAGTGGGCGTGGTCTTCGGTCTGGCAGAAGTAGGGCGTGGCGAAGAGTTCGGGCAGGCAGACCAGGGACGCGCCCTGTTTGCCGGCCTCGCGCACGAGGTCGGCGGCCTTCTCGACGGAGGCCCGGGTCGTTTCGGCCGGGGCCATCTGGACCAGGGCCAGGGTGTAGGGCTTGTGAGCGTGCATGGCGGTGTCCTTAGTTGGGTCTTGAGGCGTGCGGTGTAGCGTGGGGCGCGCGGCTAGGCAAGGCCGAGGCGCGCCAGGCCGTCCCAGGCCAGTCGGGCGGCCACCAGGACGAGCAGCGCGCCCAGCACGCGCATGGTCCACACGTAGCCCGGCCCCGAGAGGAATCGGGCGAAGCGCCCCGAGAGCCAGGCCACGGCCAGGTTGGCGCCCAGGAGCAGGGCGTAGAACGCGCCCAGGAAGGCCGCGCAGGCCGCGCCGGAGGCCTGCCAGGCCGAGAGGGTGGTGGGCGCGCCCACGGTGGCCCAGAAGAGGATCATCTTGGGGTTGAGGATGTTGGTGGCCACGCCCTTGCGCCAGGAGCGGGCCGTGCCGGGGTCCACGTCCAGGCTTGCGGGGCCGCTGCGCAGCGCGCCCAGGCCGAAGCGCAGCACCACCAGCGCGCCCGCCAGGGACATGACGCCCATCACCCACGGCTGGCCCGAGAGGGCGTCCAGGGCAAGGATGCAGGCCAGCATCACGGGCAGGTCCGAGAACAGGGGGGCCATGCCCACCTTGGCCCCCTCACGGGGACCGTGGGTGATGGTCTGCAGGCAGATGAGCGCCTGGAGCGGACCGGGCGTGAGTCCGGCGGCCAGGCCCAGCGCCGCGCCAGCGGCAAGGAAAGCGAGGATGTCGTGCATGGGCGGTTTCATCCCGGAACGGGAGGTGTTAAAGACAGCACCGGACGCCGCTTGTCAAGGGCGCACCCGACGTGAAGGGAGAGGGCATGGACCAGACCACCGTGAAACCGCTGGCGTTCGGCTGGCGTGGCGTCCAGGGCTGGCTGAACGAGCACGTGCTCCACGAGAGCGGCCTTGTCCAGGCCCTGGTCTGTCTGGCGGCCCTGGCGCTCGGGATTTTCGCGGCGCGGGCGTTGGGGCGCATCCTGTCCTCCAAGGTGCAGGGTCGCGAGCAGTTGCGCCTGTGGGTGTCGCAGCGGCTGCCGGGCTTTCTGGCCCCGCTGGCGATGCTTTTGGCGCTGCGGGTGGTGCTGTCGGTCTCGGAGGCCTGGGGCTGGCCCTCCGTGGTCACGGGGATCGGGCTCAAGGTGGCCGAGGCGTGGCTGGTGATCCAGTTCTTCGCGTCGCTTCTGCTGCCGCACGGCTGGACGCGCCTGGTGACGGTGCTGGTGGTGGGCCTCTACGCCCTGGAAGGCGCGGGCGCGCTGGACCCGTTGGTGAACTACCTGGACGGCATGGCGCTCAGCTTCGACAACGAGCGTCTCTCGCTGCTGGAAGTGGTGAAGGCCATGATCCTTCTGGCCATCATGCTGCCGCTCATCAACAAACTCTGCGCCTTCCTGGAAGCGGCCCTGGAGCGTATGGCGGACGTGAAGCCCCGGGTGCGGGTGCTTGTGTCCAAGCTCACCAAGATCGGGCTCTACTCGGTGTCCATCATCTCGGCGCTGGATCTGGTGGGCATCAACGTGCACATGCTCACGGTGTTCAGCGGCGCGGCGGGCCTGGGCATCGGCTTCGGCCTGCAGAAGGTGGTCTCCAACCTGGTGAGCGGGGTGATCCTGCTGCTGGACAACTCCATCAAGCCCGGCGACGTGATCGAGGTGGGCGGCGTCTACGGCTGGGTGGACTCCATGAACGCGCGCTACGCCTCCATGGTCACGCGCGACGGCAAGGCCTTCCTGATCCCCAACGACGAGCTCGTCGCCAACAAGGTGGTCAACTGGTCCTACACGGGGTCCAGCGTGCGGGTGCGCATCCCCGTGGGGGTGGCCTACGCCACGGACCTCAAGCTTGCCTCGGAGCTGATGCTCAAGGCCTGCGAGGGCCAGGACCGCGTGCTCACCAACCCCAAGCCCATGGTGCTCCTGCGGGAGTTCGGGGACAACGCCGTGCTTCTGGAGCTGCGCATGTGGGTGGACCACCCGGAGCGCGGCCTGGCCAAGGTGTCCAGCGCGGTGCAGCTGGGCATCTGGGAGGCGTTCAAGGCACGCGGCGTGGAGTTCCCCTTCCCCCAGCGCGACCTGCATATGCACTCTCCCCTGCGCGTGGTGGTGGACCGCCCTCTCCCGGGGGAAGACCCGGACTGAGCGGGCGTCGGCCGGCACCTCGCGACGGACGCTGCCGCACGGCCAAGCGGGGCGGCACGGACGGGGCGGCACGGACGGGGCGGGGCGCACGGACGCGGAGGGCGTATCCCGTTGTCCGGCGTTGCATGACGCCAGGGCGCTTTGGGGCTGGGTGCGCGGTCAGGGCAGGAAGGGATCGCGGCCCCGCGAGGCGAGCACTTCCCGCGCCAGGGCCGACCACGCGGCGTCCGGCTCCCAGACTTCCAGCACGTCCTCGCGGGCCTTTTCGGGGTCGCGGCCCTCGTGCAGCACGCGGTAGAGCGCGCAAAACAGCGAGGCGCGCCAGTTCTTGGCGCAATGCACCAGGACGTGCCCCGCGCGCCGTGGCGCGAGCCAGGCCTCGAAGGCCTGGAAGTCGCCGGACGTGGGGGCGTCCCAGGGGACGGGAATCCAGGAGAAATCGAGCCCTTCGGCCCGGCAGAGGGCCGCCTCGCCGGGCAGGTGGCCGGTGGAGGCCTCGGTGGCCAGGTTCACCACGGCCCGGAAGCCGCGCGCCGCCAGCAGGGGGAAGTGCCCGGGCAGCGGCTGGCCCGCGCAGGCCAGCCGGTCGTCCAGGCGCACGAAGTTCAGGATGTCCGGGTCGGTCATGGGCCGGTCCTTTCCCCGGGGCCGTCGGCCGGTCGGGAAGGCGCTCCGGGCGGGGCGTCCGGCGTTTTCATGGGGAGGCTTCCGAGCGGGCCGGGGCTCACTTGCTTAGGGCGGCCAGTTTGTCCAGGTCCAGCCTGTTGGCGGCCTCCAGCACCAGGGCGGCGTCGGCGGAGCCCGTCATGTGCAGCGACACCGCGAAGCGCGGAGCCACCATGAGCACCAGGTCCACTTCCTTGTCGTTTGTCCGGGTGAAGAGCGAGCCCCTGTAGCCTTTCACGCCAGCGGGCTTCACGCTCTCCTCGGTGGTTTCCATCTCCACCTGGCTCACGGCGGCGAAGGCCGCGGCCATGGCCGGGCCGCCGTCGTACACGGCGATCTCCAGGCGCAGGTCGCCCTTGGAGAACTCCACCGAGGCCTCGCTGGCCTCCAGGGGCTGCTTCACCGTGGAGCCCGAGGGCGTTCCGGCCGTCCAGCCCGGCAGCGTCACGGCCACGATGGGGAGGAGCGACTTGAAGTGCACGGGTTCGGCCAGGGCCGCCCCGGCCAGGAAAAGGCAGAGGGCGAGGGCGGCGGGGAGGGATCTGCGCATGGGGCCTCCGGTTTGGGTTCGTGCGGACCATCCCAGAAAGCGGCGGCGAATTCAACCGTGCCCTTGCCCCGCACCGGGATTCGCTCTACGAGACGACCATGCACGGGCAGACCAACACATTTCTTGTCGCGGATATCGGGGGCACCAACGCCCGCTTCGCCCTGTTCGATGCCTCCGGGGAGGCCCTGGCGCTCGCGGCGCAGGTGACGCTCCCCACGCGGGGGCAGGAGGGCTTCGCGTCCCTGGCGGGACAGGCCGTGGAGGCCCTGGACGCGCGCGGCGCGGCCTCGGCCGTGCTGGCCGCGGCGGGGCCCGTGGTGCGGGGTCGCTTCTGCCGCGCGCCCAACATCCCCTACCTGCTGGACCTGGACGCCCTGCCGGAGGGGCTTTTGCCCGCGCGCGCGCTCATGGTCAACGATTTCGCGGCCCAGGCCCACGGCTGCCGCATCCTGGGCGAGGAGCGCTCCCTTGGGGTCCTGCCCGGGCGCATGGACCCCGGGCTGACCCAGGCCGTGCTGGGGCCCGGCACCGGGCTGGGCAAGGCGGCGCTGGTCCCGGACGGACGGGGCGGCTACGTGGTGTGCGCCTCCGAGGGCGGGCATGCCCTGTTCCCCTGCGACGCGGACGAGGAATGGCGCTTCCGGGCCTTCGTGCTGGAGCGTCTGGGCGAGCCGCACCTGCGCCGCGAGGCAGTGGTGTCGGGGCCTGGCCTGGCGCTGCTCCACCAATTCCTGACCGGGGAGGCTCTCCCCGTGCACGAGGCCGCCGCCCGGATGACCCCGGAGAGCCCGGTGACTCGGTGGTTCGCGCGCTTCCTGGGCCGCGCCTGCCGCGACTACGTGCTGGAGACGGCGGCGCGCGGCGGGCTCTTCGTGTCTGGCGGCGTGGCGGCGCGCAACCCGCTTCTGCTGGAGCACCCGGCCTTCCGCGAGGAGTTCCTGGCGAGCCCCACCATGGCGGAGCTGCTGGCCGGAGTGGCGGTGCGCCTGGTCACGGATCAGGCCGTGGGCCTGTGGGGCGCTGCGGCCCTGGCGCGGGGGCTGGCAGCCGCCTGATTCCGCCTAGCCCCTCGCCTCCAGGTAGCGCCCCAGGCGGGAGAGCCCTTCCTCGATGTTCTCCACCGAGTTGGCGTAGGAGAAGCGCAGGTAGCCCTCGGCGCCGGGACCGAAGTCCACGCCCGGGGTCACGCCCACCAGGGCCTTCTCCAGGATGTCCCGGGCCAGGCGCAGGCTGTCGGGGTCGATGTGCCTCGCGTCCACCAGCACGTAGAACGCGCCCTTGGGCTCCACCCGGGCCTTGAGCCCGAGCCTCGCCAGTCCGTCGATGAGCACCCGCCTGCGCCGTCCGTACTCCTCCACCATGCGGGCCACCTCGACCCCGCAGTCGTTCAATGCCGAGATGCCCGCCCACTGCGCCACGCTGCCCGCGCTGATGAAGAAGTTCTGCTGCAGTCGCTGCATGGCCGGAATGTAGCGCCGGGCCGCGATCACCCAGCCCAGCCGCCAGCCCGTCATGGCCCAGAGCTTGGAGAAGCCGTTGAGGACGAAGCAGTCGTCCGTGAACTCCAGGGCCGAGCGGGCCTGTTCCCCGTCGTAGGTGAGGCCGTGGTAGATTTCGTCGGAGACCACCATGGCCCCCATGCGGCACATGGCCTCCAGGTGTCCGGCGGGGATGAGGGTCCCCGTGGGGTTGGAGGGGGAGTTGAGCACTACGGCGCGGGCCGGTGTCTGGGCCAGGGCCTGCTCCAGCGCCGCCGGGGTGAACTGGAAGCCGTCCTCGGGGCGGGTGGGCACGCGCCTGGGCCTGCCCCCGGCGTAGGTGATGAAGTTGGGGTAGCAGGCGTAGTGCGGGTCCGTGAGCAGGACCTCCTCGCCCTGGTGGACGAGCGCGGAGAACGTGAGGAGCATGGCCGGAGACGTGCCCGAGGTGACCACGATGCGCTCGGGGCTTACCTCCACGCCGTGGGCTCGCCGGTAGTGCCCGGCGATGGCCTCGCGCAGGGCGGGCAGGCCCAGGGAGTGGGTGTAGTGGGTCTTGCCGTCGCGGATGGCCTTGACGGCGGCCTCCTTGACCGGCTCGGGGGTGTCGAAGTCGGGCTCGCCGATCTGGAGGTGGATCACGTGCTTGCCCTGGCGCTCCAGGGCGCAGGCGCGCTCCAGGATGTCCATGACGATGAAGGAGGATATCTGATCGCAGGCTGGGTTCGGCATGGGATGCTCCTTGGGAATCGGGCACATACGCGCGGAGCAGGAAAGGGGTCAAGCGGGTCTGCCTGGAAAATGCTTGCGCTGATTTTCCGTGGTGTATATCGACTGCATGGAATGTGTATCGATATGGTTGGTTTTATCAAGAACAATTGGCAGGAAGTGGTGTAATGTAATCGATTAAACGATTGTAGGCGGGAGGGAATATGGCGAAATTCCAAAGGAATTGCGACGTGCGCCTGGTCTGTTGCGCGCTGGTCCTGTTGGCGAGCGCGTGGGGCTGCGCCCGTAAGAACCACGGCGCGGTGACCTATGTGGAGGACAAGGCCTGGAGCGCCAGGGCGACCGCCCTGAGCCCCGGGCGCAACGCCACGCTGGTCGCCGTCGGGACGACGGCGGAGCTGGAGGCCGGCGCGTTCGTGATCCCGGACAGGGACACGGTGGCCATCTTCCTGCGCAAGGCCTTCGTCTACGGATTCCCCGAAATGAGCCTGAACAAACGCTCCAAACGCGGGGAGATCGCGGTGGTGGCCCGCATCCTCGAACTCGGCTCCGGCGGCGACGTGGACTACACCGAGACCGCGCCTGAGTCCGGCCGTCTGGTCTACTACAGTGACGACGTGGCCCAGGGCCAGGTGCTCAACCTCAGGAACGTGCCCGTGCGCCTGCCAAGGCTCTACACGGGCAACCCCCTGCTGCTCCAGGCCTACGTCTTCGAGCTCGACGGCACGCCCCCCTGGCTCAAGCCCCTGCTGCACGGCGCGACCACCCTCGGGGCCGCCGCCGCGCCAGAGGCCGCCGTGGGCCTCAAGCTCCTGGACACCCTGGGGGCCGCGCTCATCAAGGACCGTCACGACGACGTGATCTTCAGCTTCACCATGGCCTTCATGCCCGTGGGCGTGGACGCCCGGCACGACATGCCCGTGCTCAAGGCCGGACGCTTCGCCCTGGTCCGCGACGAGCACCGCGACCCGCGAAGCATGCTCGACCGCAACCTGGGCTTCGACGCCCACGGAGACCTCTACCGCTGCCCTCCCGGATCCGGCGAATCCTGCGACGCGGTCACGACCCCCAAAAGCGCCAACTCCTTCCACGACGACACCTATCTGGTGTTCGACGTGGTGAAGGGTCTCAAGGCCGCCCCGGACGCCTTCCAGGAGACCACTTTCGGCCAATACCTCGACAAACTGCGCAAGACCTACGTCCAGCGATCCGCCTACTTCAGCAGCCTGATCGACTCCATGACCGGCCAGATCGATTCCGCGCGGCGCGTGGAACGGGCCAGGAACGAGATCAACTCCCTCACCGTCACGCCGCTGGATCAAGTCGCCGCTCGCACCGCCTGGACGGACGACCTCCTGGGCATCCTCTCCGGGCTGGCGGGTGAAGAAACCGCATGCAGGAAGGCCGCGGCGGAGGCAGCCAAGGCCGATCCCGCCAAGGCCGCGGCCAACCCAGCCCCCTGCCTGGCCACGGACGCCCTCGCGGAGCTGTCCCAGGCCTTGAACCGCCACCTCGCGGCCATGGGGAAGACGATCCGGGTGACGCCCGCGAGTTTCTCGTCCGAGACGCAGATGGCGACGCTGCGCAGCCAGCTCATCCCCACGGACCGGAAGACGCCATGACGACAGGCCCCGCCCCCGGCCCAAGGCCGGGGGCGGAACCCGAGCCGACCGCTCCGGCGGCATTGAGCGAACGATGGACCCCGCCCGGCCCGCAAGGCCCGGGCGAACGCCGTGAACCGGCCGCCATGCGCGGATACGGGCGGGTGGCCAAACCTCGGAGGTCGATTCCATGGGCAACGGCGGCGCGACAAACGCGGCAGGCGCAGGTGTTTTCGAACTGGGGCTTTGCATGGCCGGGGCCATCTCGGCCGGGGCGTATACGGCGGGGGTGGTGGATTTCCTGCTGGAGGCGCTCAACGAATGGCACGAGGTCAAAGCGGCCTACGTGACCAACCCCGACGAGCCGGACCCGGAGAAGTGGAACTGGCGGCCCGATGCGCCGGAGCAGGTGCTCATGCACTCGGTGCGCCTCAAGGCGCTCACGGGGGCCTCGGCGGGCGGGCTCACGGCCGCCGTGGTGGCGGCCTCCCTCATGGACCAGTTCGCCCCCGTGCGCCGGGCCTCTCCTGGAGACACAGCCCCCACCGGCAACATGCTCTATGACTGCTGGGTGCTCGGCCCCGACATCCTCTACTTCCTCGACACCAAGGACCTTTCCGGCGGCCTCGTGCGTTCCGCCCTGGACTGCACGTGGCTCACGGGGTTCATCCGCGACAACCTGACGCCCCGCAAGGGCGCGCGGCGCAGGCCCTACCTGGCCGACCCCCTGCACCTGTTCCTGGCCGTGTCCAACATGCGCGGCGTGCCCTACACGGTGAAATTCGCCGGAGGGAGGGTCGAAGGGCACGAAATGATGCTCCACGCCGACTACCTCCAGTTCGTCCTGGGCGAGAGCCGCCCCGACCCGGACTCCGCGCTGGGCGAAAACTGGCTGCGACTGGACCCCAAGGAACCCCGCGACTGGACCTGGGACGCCTTCCGCACCGCCGCCCAGGCGACCAGCGCCATCCCCCTGGTGCTGCGCTACCAGACCTACGCCCGCGAATACGCGGACTACACTGTCAGAAAGTGGGACATGGTCAGCAGCCAGCGCTACGATCCCGTGGGAAAGGTGAAGTACTTCGAAAAGAAGGAGGATCAACTCATCCCCCACTGGGACCGGCTGGGCTGGAACACGGCCCCCGGCTACAAGTACAAGACGCTCCTCGTGGACGGCGGGCTCATGAACAACGAGCCCTTCGAACTGGCGCGGCGTTGCGTGGCCGGGCCGGACAAGTTCAATCCCCGCGATCCCCGGGAGGTCCGGCGAGCCGTGCTGATGGTGGACCCCTTCCCCGTGGTGGGCGGCGACGCCAACGACGACATCGATGCCTACGAGAACAAGGAGATCCACTGGTTGGCGGGCAAGGTGATCACGGCGGTCAAGATGCAGGCCCGCTTCAAACCCGAGGAACTGCAGCTGGCCATGGACTGCGACGTCTACAGCCGCTTCCTCGTGGCCCCTTCGCGCGTAGGCCCCCACGCCGACGAGGCCCCCATCGCCTGCGGCAGCCTGGGCGGTTTCGGGGGCTTCCTGTCGCTCAAGTTCCGTCAGCACGACTTCATGCTGGGCAGGCGCAACTGCCAGCGCTTCCTGGAACAGCACTTCTGCATCCCCCTGGGAGAGGCCCGGGTAAACCCCCTCTTTGCCGCCAATCATAAGCATTTGGAAAACTTCGTGGTCCATCGAGAGGCGAAAGGCGGCGGTACGGAGGCCGTGATCCCCATCCTGCCGGTGCTCGGCCGCGCCCAGGAGAGGGCCGAGATGGATGGCTTCGCCTGGGAGACCCTGGCCTACGAGCGCGACAAAATGCCCGAACTTCTGGACAAGGCGCGCGCACGCCTCAAGGCCCTGGCCGAGTTGTACGTCTCCAGGGCGCCTATGCCGGGCATCGGGCGCTGGGCCGTGAAGTGGCTGTTGGAGAAGAAGGTGTACGACAAGGTGGTCGCCTACGGCGAAGAGGTCCTGAGGAAAAAGCTGGGCGACTGCGGCTTGTAGGTTCGGCCCGGCGGCGCTACCATGTCCGCTCCAAGGAGGGCGGCGCATGCACGAGGAATCGCTGGGCACGGTGATCCGTGACTACCTTACGGGCGAGGAACTGGAGGAAACCTCCTACGAGGAGTTCCGCCAGGCCCTCGCCCGTCTGCTGGTGGAGGAACGGGGCTACCCCCGGGGACGGCTGGAGGCCAAGATCGGGGTCTGCTTCCCCGTGGACGGGAAGGACTACACCCGCATGGTGGACCTCCTGGCCAGCGGGGCAGGGGGCGAGCCCCTGCTCTTGGTGATCTTCTGCTCGGGCGAGCCCGGCTCCTACCTGCGCGAGGCCCTGGCCGCCGCGCGCCTGCACGCGCCGCCCGCGCCCCTGGCCCTGGTCACGGACACTCGCAGCGCAGTGCTGGCCGCCGCGGCCTCGGGCGAGGTGCTGGGCTCGGGCATGGCCGCCGTGCCCCGCTACGACGACCTGGAGACCCTGGCCCGGGCGCACCCCGTCGCGGCCGTGGCCGAGGACCGCCTGGAGCGCGAGCGGCGCATCCTCTACGCCTATTCCGAGATGCTCTCCGGCGGCTGCTGCCAGGGGGCCTGCCGCCCCAAGGCCCGCCCCGGCGGCAGGGGCTGACCCCGGCGGAACGCAGGGCAGAGCCGCCCGCCGCGCGGGGCGGGGGCGCCAAAAAAAGGCCGGACGCCCAGGGGCATCCGGCCTTCGCATTCGGGGAGGGGGGGGCGCTCTAGACGGCGTCGGGTCCGGTCTCGCCGGTGCGGATGCGCACCACCTCGACCACGGGCATCACGAAGATTTTGCCGTCGCCAACCTGCCCGGTCTGTGCGGCCTTGCGGGCGGCCTCCACCACTTTCGCGGCCATGGCGTCGTCCACGATGGTCTCGATCTTGACCTTGGGCACGAAGTCCACCTGGTATTCCGCGCCCCGGTAGATTTCCTTGTGGCCGCGCTGGCGTCCGAAGCCCTTGACCTCGGAGGCGGTCATGCCCGTGACGCCGATCTCGGTGAGGGCCTGCTTCACGTCCTCGAGCTTGTGGGGGCGGGTGATGATCTCTATGCGCTTCATGCCCGTGTACCTCGCTTATTCGTTGTAGGCGGCTTCGTTGTGCTCGGCCACGTCCATGCCCAGGCCCTCGGCCTCGGGCTGCATGCGCAGGCCCAGGAAGGCGTCCACGGCCTTGAGCAGGGCGAAGCTCACCACGAAGGCATAGCCTCCCACGACCAGGATGCCAAGGCCCTGCACGCCAAGTTGCGCCGCATTGCCGAAAAAGAGGCCGTCGGCCCCGGCGGGGTTCACGGCCTTGCTGGCGAAGAGCCCGGCCATGAGCGTGCCGATCAGCCCGCCCAGGCCGTGGATGCCCACCACGTCCAGGGAGTCGTCGAAGCGCAGGCGCGCCTTGAGCACCACGGCGAAGTAGCAGCACAGCCCGGCGATGAGCCCGATGAGCACGGCGTGGTTGGGCCCCACGAACCCGGCCGCCGGGGTGATGGTGGCCAGGCCCGCCACCGCGCCCGAGGCCGCTCCCAGGGTGGTGGGCTTGCCCTGGTAGAGCCATTCCACGGCCACCCACATGGCCATGCCCGCCATGCCGCCCAGGTGGGTCGAGACGAAGGCCGTGCCCGCCAGGGCGTCGGCCGCCAGGGCCGAGCCGCCGTTGAAGCCGAACCAGCCGAACCAGAGCAGGCCCGTGCCAAGGAGCGTCATGGGCAGGTTGTGGGGGAAGAACTGCCTGCGCCCGTGGTCCTGGCGCGCGCCGATCACCATCACGGAGGCCAGGGCCGCCGCGCCGCAGGTGAGGTGCACCACCAGGCCGCCGGCGAAGTCCAGCACGCCCATCTCCTTGAGGAAGCCGCCCTGGCCCCACACCCAGTGGCACACCGGGTTGTACACCAGCACGGCCCAGGCCACGCTGAACACGGCGAAGGGCGCGAAGCGCACGCGCTCCGCGAAGGCCCCGGTGATCAGCGCCGGGGTGATCACCGCGAACATGCACTGGTAGATCATGAACACCGAGTGGGGGATGGTGGGGGCGTACTCCGAGGGGGCCGCGCCCACTCCCGCAAGGCCCGCCCAGGCGAGGCTGCCGGTCACGCCCGCCACGTCGGGGCCGAAGCTCATGGAATAGCCCAGGTAGACCCACTCGATGGAGATGAGCGAGATCATCATGAAGCTCTGCATGATGGTGCCCAGCACGTTCTTGCGCCGGACCATGCCGCCGTAGAAAAGGGCCAGCCCCGGCGTCATGAGGAGCACCAGGGCCGCGCTGACGAGGATGAACGCGGTGTCGCCCGCCTGGATCATGGAAACGCCTCCCGAGTCTGTCGGCAGGGCCGGAAGGGCCGCACGCGCGCCGGAAAACGCGCCCGATGCGCGGTCTCCGCCCTTCTTTTCCGCCTGGACGCCCGGAAAGTGCGCTCCAGAGGGGCCATGGTCCGTGGATTGCCGTGGAATCAGCGGTTTGCAGGATGACAAATTTGTTGCCGCAAGAATCCGCAGGCGCGTTCTTAACAATATTGTATGTAGCTCGCAAGGGGTCGCCCGGATGTTCTTTTCAAAAATGAACATTCGTGACGAAAATGAAGGGTTTCCACGGCGCAAAATGTCGAGCGGGGTGGCTGCCGGGCGTGTGGGTCGGGATGGTGATTCCCGACCAGAACGAGACAGTAGGCCGATTCGCTGGATATTGGGAATTTGCGGCGCTTCGAGCTGTGCGGGGCTCGGCCCCGCACCCCGCTGGACCCGCAGGGGGATTCGCGGCTTTGCGCGAATTCCCGCGCGACAGGCGGCGCAGGCGTTAAGGCCTTGCCAGCCGGGGGCATATTCCCGTCCGCCCTGCCGCCCCTATCCGCCATCCCCCCACCAGCTCTAATTGGAACCCTCATCCCGCCGTTTGTCCGCCCGTGGGTATGACCATGGTAGCGAAAACTATTTTGAGAAAGTTACCAGCATAGCGCAATGCGTGATGAAATTTGTTTTTGCTTGCATAGAATACCCCAAAACAAATAGGAGGTGTCTATGTCATTGTTCAAACCTTTTGGGAGTAGTCTTCTGGGTTCGACCCAGCCGGAGGGCTGGAATGAGCCCGGCGGGCTCCTGTCGCCGGGTAGATCGTTGTTGGGCGGAACGGATTTCACGGCCCTTGGCGGCGGGGCGAGGCTGGCCGCTCCAGTGACGCGGGCGGCAACGCCGCAGCCTGCCTGGTCCGACGGGCGAGCGGAGGCTCCTGACCAGGAGGACGACATCGCCCGGCCCCTGGAAGAGTTCCCCCACGGCAGGCCGCCGCTCACGCAGGATCAGACGGTGCGGGCCTACGCCCGCATGATGGGCGTGCATCCCTCGGAGGTCGATCCCGAGAAGATGCAACTCAAGCACGACATCCGCTTCGAGCCCGTCCAGCGCCGCGAGCGCGGGATGTACGGAGGCGACGCCGAGCCCGGCCCCTTCAACGAGCCCTACGACCCGAACTCCGACGCCGTTCGCGGCGGCAAGTGGAAACGCCTGGACCCGGACCTGGCCGGACGGATCCGGGAGCGCATCCAGGGCACGCGCTTCGAGGGGATGCCCCTGGACAGGCAGAAAATCCACGACTCGGAAAAGCCCTGGTACATGCCGGGGTCTGCACGGGGGATGGCCCTAGAGAACCACATCTACATCGATCCGAGCGGGTTCGAGGGGAATAAGTTCGATCCTCTTAGAAGGCAGGAGGACTTCGACGTCCTGCTTGAGGAGGTCATCCATTCGGGCCAGTACCAGTCCGGCATGACCCGCGCCGGGTACCTCTGGGACATCGCCCGCCGGGGCGGATACAAGCACAGCACGTATGAGCATGAAGCCTGGGACATTGCCTATCCTGGTTGGCCGGAGCGGATTGGATACAAAGAACCGGAAAAGTCCTCCGGCGAGGCGAGCGGCCTGCGGCCGTCGTCGGACGAGGGTTACAACAGGTAGTTTGGTCGATAGGAAGCCCGATGGCGGTGGATCACGCCGCCTTCGGGCGTTTCCGGGAAATGATGCGAGGACGGGTCTTTACTGGCGAAGACGTTCACCCTCTGCATGAGGAAGTGCGAAGTGGCAAACAATTGGTCGCAACTTATGGCGGTTTCAGCTGTTGTATGTATCGGTTTGTCGTCGTGTATTTTTTATCCCAATCCAAGCATGGATAAGAGATGCAAAGAATTTCAATCGTATTTAAATTTTGCTACGGCAAAATCTCAGCTTAGAGGTGAAAAGGCACCGATAGCCATCTATTACGAGGCGTATATGTGTGGTACGTTGTATGATCATCACGCGCCACCTTCCTTGGAATACTTTCTCTCGAAGCCGCAGGAAACCGTTGAGGTTCTCAAGTGGAAGATTCCTCAGGTGCGCGACGACAAGGAAATCCTAATCGTTTCCCGCGTCCTCTGGGACATTCATAAGTCCGGAGGGGTGAACGTG
The DNA here is from genome assembly GCF_013019105.1 of Fundidesulfovibrio magnetotacticus. Lineage (NCBI taxonomy): Bacteria > Pseudomonadati > Thermodesulfobacteriota > Desulfovibrionia > Desulfovibrionales > Desulfovibrionaceae > Fundidesulfovibrio > Fundidesulfovibrio magnetotacticus. The sequence continues at coordinate 139,790 of NZ_BLTE01000007.1, read as the reverse complement.
TCCTGCGACAAGGAGTTGCTGGACTCCTGGCATGCGGTGCTCGTCAGGATGAGGTCTTCCTGGCTGGCAGACAAGTCCTGGTCGTGCTACCAGGCCACGCTGGCCGCCCCCGGCCCGCCTTGCGGGCAGTGACGGATGCGGGCAGCCGCGCCCTACTGCGCTGTGTCCGGTGAAGCCCGCGAAACGGTGAAGGGAGTGCGGAGGGCGATAGCCCATTGCCCGGCGGAGGCATATTCCCCGACCGCCCCACCTCCCTCAATCGTGAAGCACCCGCCGGGTCCAACAGATGAAACGCCCGCCGACCGTCCTTGATGGGGACCGGCGGCGGGCGCGAAAAGCAACAGGCAGGCGTCGTCACCTGCCCGGGATTCGGGGCGGGCTAATGGAAACGCTCGCCCCGCACGACATCGGGTGCGGGGCGCAACTCTTCCGGGTCATGGTTGAGCACGGCGAGCATCTCATGGATCTTGTCCTCGTCCACCTGCTCGCACATGGAGAGGAACCGGTTGAGGTCGATGTCGGCGTAGACGAGGAACTCGTCCGCGCCCTCCTTGCGCAGCACGCCCACGCGGCGCGTCTCCTCGTCATAGGCGTAGCGGTCGCCGAGGATCTCTACGGCGTAGCCCTTGAGCATGGCTCTCAGCACCGTCAGGGCGTTGAATGTATGGTTGGTGAACATTGCGGCTTCCTTATAATGTAGACTGAAAAGGTCTTGATTGTTCTCATGAGGTAGGTCCGACCGGGCGCGCGTCAAGTCTCTGGTCCCGCTTGCCGGGGCGTTCGAGGACGGGAAAGGCGGCCTGGTCCCGAGCGCGCCCAGGCGCGGAAAGTCCGAAAACCCTTCGAGACGCGATGCGATTGCCCCTTGCCATCCACCACGCGTTGACGCAGGGAGGATCGATCGGCCCGGTCCGCTCCTGCCGGAAAGGCGGCGCGCCGGGCGTGCGCAACGTCAACGCGGGGCCGGGCGGCCCCTTGAGGAGTACGGCATGAAAAGACGCGGCTTCATCGCGGCGGCGGGAACCCTGGCCCTGGGCCTGGGGGCGGCTCCGGCCCTGGCCCAGCAGGGGGGCGCGGCCCTGCCCGCCCCGGCCCTGGCCCAGCAGGGGGGCGCGGCCCTGCCCGCCCCGGCCCTTCCCGGCGGCAAGACTCTGGAGGCGGCCCTGCGCGCCCGCCAGAGCGTGCGCGAATACGCGGACAAGGACATCGCCCCGGACATCCTGGCCGGGATTCTCTGGGCCGCCTGCGGCGTGAACCGCCCGGACTCGGGCAGGCGCACCGCGCCAAGCGCCCACAACCGCCAGGAGGTCTCGGTGTGGGCGGCCAAGGCCGACGGCCTCTTCCTGTACGACCCCAAGGCCAACGCCCTGGTCCGCAAGGCCGGCGGGGACCTGCGCGCTCTCACGGGCACGCAGTCCTTCGCGGCCAAGGCGCCGCTGAACCTTGTCTACGTGGCCGACGTGGAGAAGGCGGCGGGCAAAACGGACGAGGAGAAGCTGAACTACGCCTGGGCCGACACCGGCTTCGTGAGCCAGAACGTCTACCTCTACTGCGCGGCCATGGGCCTGGGCACGGTGGTGCGCGCCAGTGTGGACCGCGAGGCGCTGGCCAAGGCCATGGGCCTGGGCGCGACCCAGCGGGTGATCATGGCCCAGAGCGTGGGATGGCCCAAGGGGTAGACGGGCACGGCAAGGCGGCCGGGACGACGCCTCGCGCCCGGTCCGGCCGTTGCGGCCGTGGACGGGCAGGGTCCGACGCCTCGCCCCCGGTCCGGCCGTTGCGTGCCGTCCGAGCGGCCGTTGGCGGCCGTAGGCGGGCAGGTCCAGGAGTGACGGCCTTCCGCCAGGGCGAGGGTGGGGCGGGGAGGGCGGCCCTTCGGCCGCGCGGGGTCACTCCTCGTCGGTGGTGATGCAGTCGTTGGGGCAGTAGGCGATGGCCTGGCGGACTTCGTTCTCCGGGCCTTCGTCGGCCTTGAGGAAGGGGCGCTCCACGCTCTGGTCCATGCCGAAGAGGTCCGGCGCGACCTCGGCGCAGGCCCCGCAGCCGTGGCAGGGCACGAGGTCCAGGTAGACTGGGATCAGGGGCTTGTCGCTCATGGGGGCTCGCTTTGCGGTTGCCCGCCCATCGGGCGGGGGCTATGACGGGCTGACCGGCGAGGAGTAAGACCCGTCGCAACCCCTGTCAACGCGCGGCCATCCATGATCTGCAACAAATGCGGCCGGGAAAACCCCGACGAGGCCCTCGCCTGCCAGGCGTGCGGGCACAAGCTCCAGTCCGGCCGCGCCCCCGGCGGGCCGGGCGCGCGTGGCCTGGAGCCGCTTCCCCTGCTCACCGGACGAGACCCCCTGGACGCGCGCCGCGCCGCCCGCCTGCGCGAGGCCTGGGCCGTGGCCCTGGCCGTGGCCCTGGGCTGGCTGGGCTTCTCCCTGGCGGAGATGGTCTGGCCGGTCTTGGCCCTGGGCGCGCTGGCCGCCGCCTGGGCCCTGCTGCGCGGCATCGGCTGGAGGGATTGAATGCGGGGAGTGCACCAGTGAACGCTTTGGACGCCCCCTCAACCGTCAGGCCCGACGAGGCAGTCCTGATCCTTCACGAGGTGGTTGGGCTGCACGCTGTGCAGGGTCTGAGTCTGGTCCGCGCCTGGCGCGAACACCTGGGCCTGACCCAGGAGGAAGTGGCCCGGCGCATGGATGTCTCCCGCCCTGCCTATGCCCAGATGGAAGCTCCCGGCGTGCGGCCCCGAGTGGCCACTCTCTGGAAGATTGCCAAGGCGCTGGGCGTGGAGTGGGAGCAGCTGCGCGAAGAGTAGGCGTCAAAAGAAACGCAGTAACTCCTCCGGCCTGTCGATGAAGAGCCTGCCGCCCTCGGCCTCCAGGGTGTGCCGCTCGCGGAACCCCCAGGTGGCCCCCACGGGGGTCATGCCCGCGTTCAGGGCGCAGCGCACGTCCATGGGCGAGTCGCCCAGGAAGAGGCAGTCCGCCGGGGCCACCCCCAGCGCCGAGGCCACGTGGAGCGCCCCGGCCGGGTCGGGCTTGCGCGGGAAGCGCTCCGTCTCGCCCAGCACCGCGCCCCAGGTCCAGGCCCCGAAGTAGTCGCACACGGTGGTCTGGCAGAAGGGGTCGGGCTTGTTGGAGACCACGGCCATGGGCACGCCCCGGGCCGTCAGCGCGTCCAGGAGCTCCGGGATGCCTGGGTAGGGCCGGGTCTTGCCCGCCAGACGCGCTTCGTACTCCCCGCGCATGACGGACAGGGCGCGGCCGAACTCCTCGTCGCCCGCGCCCGGGGGCAGGGCGCGGCGCACGAGCATGGCCACGCCGTCGCCCACGAACTGCTTGTAGCGCTCCACGGGGTGCGTGGGGTGGCCCAGTGCGGCCAGGGTGGCGTTGCCTGCGTCGGCCAGATCCTCCAGGGTGTCCAGGAGGGTCCCGTCCAGGTCGAAGAGCACGGCGCGGGGCATGGGTCCTCTCTATTTGTGGTAGAGCTTGATCTGGTTGGTGAAACGCGTGGTCTGGCCCGGGGTGGGCTGACCGGCGGTGATCACCACGGAGTCGCCGGGGGCGAAGTCGGGCGATTCGGCCACGAAGCGCTCGGCGCGTTTCATGTGGGTCTCGTCGGTCTTGTCCACCAGGCGCGGCTGCACGCCCCAGACGAAGTTCATGTGGTGGATCACGCGCGGGTCCAGGGTGAGGGCGTAGATGGGCAGCTCGGGGCGGCGCGAGGAGATCAGCCGGGCGGTGGTTCCCGCCAGGGAGTGGCTCACCAGGGCCTTGGACTCGGCGTTGTCGGCCAGGATGCAGGCGGAGTAGGCTAGGTACTTGGCCGGGTTCTTCTCCTTCTTGGGGGCGTAGGGCCCCTGGATGCGCTCCAGGTAGTACTTCACCGCGTTGTCGGAGATTTCGCGCATGTAGGCCACGGCTTCAACGGGGAAGTCGCCCACGGCGGTCTCCTCGGAGAGCATCACGCAGTCGGCCCCGTCCAGGATGGCGTTGGCCACGTCGGTGGACTCGGCCCGGGTGGGGATGGGGTTCTTCACCATGGAGAGCAGCATCTGCGTGGCCACGATGGCGGGCTTCTGGGCGTGGCGGCAGGCGCGGATGATGCGCTTCTGGATGATGGGCAGCTCGGAGATGGGGCACTCGGTGCCCAGGTCGCCCCGGGCCACCATCACCACGTCGGTGACGGCCAGGATCTCCTCCAGGTTGTCCACGGCGTTCTGGCGCTCTAGCTTGGCCACCACGGGAACCCAGGTGTCGTGGCGCTTGATCTCGTCCTTGATGTGGCGGATGTCGCCCGCGTTCTGCACGAAGGAGATGGCCACGGCGTCCAGGCCGATGTCCAGGCCCTCGTGGAGGTCCTTGATGTCCTTCGCGGTGAGGGCGGGCAGGGCGTGGTGCTTGCCGGGGAAGGCGATGCCCTTGCGCGAGGAGAGCACCCCGGCGTTGTGGGCGACCATCTCGTAGAGCCGGTCCTGCTTGAGGGTGCGGGTCACGTCGAACTGGAGCATGCCGTCGGAGAGGTTCACGGGCATGCCGGGCTGGAGCCCGGCCAGGAGCCCGGGCACGTCCAGGGGCACGAAGGCGCGTTCGTCTTCGCCGGGGTCCTCCTCGGGCAGGCCCAGGAGCAGCGTCTCGCCCTTGCCCACCTGGCGCGGGGCGTTCTTGATCTCGCCGATGCGGGTCTTGGGGCCGCAGAGGTCGCCCAGCGCGGTGAGGGGCTTGCCCAGCTCGGACTCCACGTCGCGGATGATGCGCACGACGGGCTCGAAGTCCGCGGCCACGGAGTGGGAGAAGTTGAGCCGGAAGATGCGCGCCCCGGCCAGGGCCAGGGCCTTGATGCGCTCGCGGGAGAGGGAGGCCGGTCCCAGGGTGGCGATGATCTTGGTGGTCATGGCTGTGCTCCGGTAAGGGTTCAAGGGTGGCTATACCGGAAGCCCTGGCGCTTGTGTACCGAAAAGAGCGCGCGCCGCCCCAGACGGTTTCGCCTCAGCGCAGCACGGAGTGACGCCCGGCCCCGCGCCCGGCGGCGCCCGGAGGGGCCACGCTCCAGGCGCAGGCCGGTCCGGCCAGGCCGGGGGAGGGCTGGCGCGCCGCGCCGGGGCGCAGCCAGGGGGCCTCGGGCGGAGCGGTCCCTTCGTCCTCGATGAGCCTCGACCAGCCCCCGGGCAGAAGGCTCGCCTCGCCGGAATCGAGCACCAGCAGCGCCAGGTCGGCCTCGCGCGGGGTGCTGCCGGTGAACCAGTAGGCTGGAGCGCCCTCGCGCAGGGTCACGCGGACCTTGCGCACGCAAAAGCCCGGCAAGGCCCGGCGCATGGCCAGGCGCACCCGGACGGGCACGTCGCTCAGGCGCAGGCAGTGGGCGTCGGTGGCCAGCGACTGGCGGGCCGAGAGCGAGAGCATGAAGAAGCCGAGGATCAGGCAGAGGTAGAGGGAAGGGTCCATGAGCGTCTCCGGGGGCGTCGGGTCCGGTGCGGCCGGCCACGTGGAGAAGGTGCGCCTCGGTAGGGCGCTTGTCAATGCAAAGTTGCATTCTTATGTGTATACAATCTGGACACGGGCCAGCGTCCGGTGTATGCTCCCGGCTCGAACCTAGGAGGAAGAGCCCATGAAACGCCCGGGACAGACCAGCGAAGGCGTGGCCGCCGAGATCAGGCGGCGCATACTCCAATGGGACTACCCGCCCGAACACCCCCTGGGCGAGGAGGCCCTCGCCGCCGGATTCGGCGTGAGCCGAAGCCCCGTGCGCGAGGCCCTGCGCATGCTGGAGGCCGACGGCTACGTGCGTCGCGTGCCCAACCGTGGCTACTTCGTGCGCCAGGTGCGCCCCTCCGAGGTGGCCGACCTCTACGAGGTGCGCCTGGCCCTGGAGATTTTCGCCCTGGAGAAGCTGGCCCGCATGCCCGCGCTTCACGCCGAGGTGGAGCGCCTGGGGCGGGTTTGGGACGGTCCGCCCCCTAAGGACGGGGACGCCCAGGCAATCGCCCGGCGCGACGAGGCCTTCCACGAGTCGCTGGCGGCGCTGGCGGGCAACGAGAAGCTCCTGGAGGCCCTGCGCCGCGTGGACGAGCGGCTCTTCGTGTTCCGGGTCATGGGTTTCGAGCGGGCCATGGAGCAGGACACCCTGGACGCCAGCTACGCCATCCACCGCGACCTGGTGCGGGCCATCCTCTCGGGGGACGCGGCCGCCATCCGCGCCCAGCTGGAGCGCAACATCCGCCACGGACGCGCCAACGTGGAGCAGGCCATGGGCCGCGCCCTCACCCGGGCCTACGGCGCGCGAGGGGCCGCCCATCCCTGAAACCCGGGGCGGGGGGGGATGCGGGCCGCGCCGGTTTGGTGTAAAGGACCCGCAGCGAGGATTCCATGCTCAACAAGACCCGCCTGCTCACCCCCGGCCCCACGCCGCTTCCCGAGGAAGTGCGCCTGGCCATGGCCCGGGACATGCTCCACCACCGCAAGCCCGCCTTCCTCCCCGTGATGGAAGACGTGCGCGCGGGCCTCAAATACCTTTTCCAGACCAGCCAGGAGGTCATCCCCCTGGCGTGCTCCGGCACCGGGGCCATGGCCGCGGCCGTCACCAACCTCTTCACGCCGGGCGAAAAGCTTCTGTGCGTGGAAGGCGGCAAGTTCGGCGAGCGCTGGGGCGAAATCTGCGAGATGCACGGGCAGATCCCCGTGCGCCTGCCCGTGGAATGGGGACGGGCCGTGGACCCCGCCGACGTGGCCCGCGCCCTGGACGCCGACCCGTCCATCCGAGGCGTGCTGGTGCAGGCCTCGGAGACCTCCACGGGCGTGTTGCACCCCATCGGGGAACTGGGCCGCGTCACGGCCGGGCGCGAGGCCCTGCTGGTGGCCGACGGCATCTCGGCCGTGGGCATCTCGCCCTGCCCCATGGACGCCTGGGGCGTGGACTGCCTGCTCACGGGCTCCCAGAAGGGGCTCATGCTCCCGCCGGGCCTGGCCTTCATCGCCTGCTCGGAGAAGGGCTGGGCCAAGTGCGCCCAGGTGCGGCCCTCCAACTTCTATTTCCAGCTCCAGGGCGAACACGCCAAGATCAAGGCCAACCAGACCATGTTCACCTCCCCGGTGGGGCTGCTGATCGGGCTGCGCGAGTCGCTGCGCCTCTTCCGGGAGTTCGGCCTGGAACGCCTCCACGCCAAGCAGTGGGCCTTGACCATGATGGCCCGCGCCGGAGCAAGCGCCATGGGCCTGGAGCTGCTGGCCCCCGAGAACTTCACCTGGGGGCTCACGTCCATCCGCATGCCCCTGGGCGTGAGCGCCTCCGAGGTGGCCAAACGCGCCTCGGCCGACCACGGCGTGGTGCTGGCCACGGGCCAGGGCCACATGAAGGACCGGGTGGTGCGCCTGGGCCACATGGGCCACGTGGACTTCGGCGACGTGCTGGCCGGACTGGCCGCCCTGCGCCAGGCCTTCACCGGAGCGGGCGGCTACATCGGCTGCCCCGACGCCCTGGAACAGGCCATGGACGCCTACGGCGAGGCCCTTCGCCAGGGCCCCCCCGCCAACTGAAACGAGGACCGACCATCATGAACCAGGACAAGACGTGCGATTCCTGCCCCGAGGGGCATGCCGACTACGCGGGCATGTGCCTGCCCCAGGTGGACTTCACCACCTTCATGATCTCCCTGGCCTCGGCGGCCATGGTGCACCTGGGCGAAATGCCCGAGCCCGAGTCCGGGCGCATGGCCGCGAGCCTGCCCCTGGCCAAGCACTCCATCGACACGCTGGCCATGCTCGAGGAAAAGACGCGCGGCAACTTAAGCGACGCCGAGGCACGGCAACTGGCCGACGTGCTGGGCCACCTGCGCATGCTCTACGTGCGACGCAACGCCTGATCCGCACCGGCTACGGTCTTTGAAACGGCCCGCCCGGCGGGTCGTCGCGCCGCACTGAACGGTCAACAGGGCGTGGCGCTTCGGCGCGCGCCCGCAGCGAGGAGAATGCGATGTCTCGGATACCCGTGGGGCTCGTTGGCGTCACCGGCTACACCGGCATGGAACTGGCGCGGCTTCTGGCCTTCCACCCGCGCCTCGATCTCGTGCGCGCCACCTCGCGCACCGACAAGGGCAAGCCCCTCCAGGAAATCTACCCCTTCGTGCGCAGTACGAAGCTCGACGGGCTCGTCCTCACCGAGCCCGACCCCCAGGACCTGGCGCGGGCCTGCGAGCTGGTTTTCCTGGCCGTGCCCCACGGCGCGGCCATGGACACGGCGGCGGAGCTCCTGGCCCAGGGCCTCAAGGTTGTGGACCTCTCTGCCGACTTCCGCCTGCGCGACCCCGGCGTCTACGCCCAGTGGTACGGCCTGGAGCACCGCCATCCCGGGCTCATCGGTGACGCGGTCTACGGCCTGCCCGAGCGCTACGCCCCGGACATCGCCAAGGCCCGGCTCATCGCCAACCCCGGATGCTACCCCACCTCGGTGATCCTGGGCCTGTGGCCCGCCCTGGAGGCGGGCATCGTGGAGCCCGCGGGCATCGTCTGCGACTCCAAGTCCGGCACGTCCGGGGCCGGTCGCAAGGCGGGCGTGGCCACGCTCTTCTGCGAAATCCACGACACCTTCCGGGCCTATGGCCTGGGCACGCACCGCCACACCCCCGAGATCGAACAGGAGCTGGGCTTCCTGGCCGGGCAGGACATGACCGTCTCCTTCAACCCGCACATCCTGCCCATCGACCGGGGCATTCACTCCACCATCTACACGCGGCTCAAGGGCGCCATCACCCAGGAGGGCGCCGCGAAGCTCTACGCCGAACACTACGCCGGGCATCCCTGGGTGCGCGTGCTGCCCCCGGGCAAACTCCCCGAGACGCGCCATGTGCGCGGCACGATGTACTGCGACATCGGCGTGGTGGTGGACCCGCGCACCGGGCGGCTCATCGTCTGCTCGGTGATCGACAACCTCTGCCGGGGCGCGTCTGGCCAGGCCCTGGCCTGCGCCAACCTCATGCTCGGCCTGGACGTGGACGAGGGCCTGCGGCTGGCCCCCCTCATGCCCTGACGGAGTTGTTGACTTCACGACGGAATCAGGCTCAAAAAGCGAACATGACAGGCCAGCGCCACGACACTTCGCGCACGAGCGGCGGCGACGAAGACCTTCTGGAAAACGTCTTCGTCGCCAGACAGCCCATTTTCGACCGGAACATGAAGGTCTGGGGCTACGAACTGCTCTACCGCCACGGCGCGGAGGCGGGGCAGGCCATGTTCGTGGACGGCGACCACGCGACCTCCAAGGTCATCGCCGACGGGGTGACGCTGGGGCGCACCGGGCTCGAACCCCACGAAAAGACGCTGGTCAACTTCCCCATGAACCTCATCCTGGATGGTTTCGGCTTCGCGCTGCCCCCGGAAAGCTGCGTGATCGAGATCCTGGAGACCGTGGAGCCCACGCCAGAGGTGCTGGAGGCCCTGCGAAGGCTCAAGCGCGCGGGCTACACCCTGGCCCTGGACGACTTCGTGGGCCAGCCGCAGCACGCCCCGTTCCTGGAACTGGCCGACATCATCAAGGTGGACGTGCTGGCCCTGCCCGAGGCCCAACTGCCCGGCCTGGCCGCGCGCCTGGGCGGGGGCAGGCGGATGCTCCTGGCCGAAAAGGTGGAGGACGCGCGCACCCATCAGAAAACCCTGGAGTTGGGCTTCTCCTTCTTCCAGGGCTATTTCTTCCGGAAACCCGAGATCGTGAGGGGGCGAAAGCTCTCCAGCTCGGAGATGAGCAAGGTGAAGCTCCTCAAGGAGCTGGCCGACGAAGACTTCGACCCCGGCGTGGTCAGCAAGATCATCGAGGGCGACATCTCCCTCTCCTACCGCCTGCTGCGCTACATCAACTCGGCGGCCTTCGGGCGGCGCGAGAGCATCGAGTCCATCCGCCAGGCCATCATGATCCTCGGGCAGCGCAACCTGGCCAAGTGGCTCCAGGCCGTGCTCATGTCCGACCTCAACCCCACGGCCAAGGGCAAGGAGCTGGTGTTCCTCTCCGTGCGCCGCGCCAAGTTCCTGGAGCTGGTGGGGCGCATGCTCGCCGATCCGCCCGCTCGGCCCGACGCCCTCTTCGTCCTGGGTCTGTTCTCCCTGCTGGACGCCCTGCTGGGGCAACCCATGGATGAACTGCTCAAGGACCTGCCCCTGCCCCCCGCCCTGGCCGACGCCCTGCGCGGCGGCGACAACCAGGCCCGGGAACTGCTCACCCTGGCCAAGGACCTGGAATCCGCCGACTGGCAGGCGGCCCGCCAGGTACTGGACGGGCTGCACATGCCCGGACCCACCGCCTCGGCCCTGCACGCCGACGCCCTGCGCTTCGCGGGCGACCTGGTTCGAGACATCCGGCACGACCCGCCGTCCGCCCGAAAAGCCTGAACCCGAACCCGGACCGACCGAACCATGGCCCTGACCATCGTCTGCGCCCTCGCATTCCTTTGCCTGCACGCCGCCGTGCTGGCAGGCCCCCTGAAGCGGCGCATGCCCCGGCTGCGCGGGGCCATCCTCTCCGTGCTCCTGGTGGCCGACTCGCTCCTGGCGGGCGTGCTGGCCATGGAGGTCTATTTCCGCGCCGTGCACGACCAGTCCGACGGCTTCGCCCTCACCTGGGCGGGCAAGGCCTGGATGGCCAGGCACTGGAAGCCCGTCAACTCCCTGGGATACCGCGACGCCGAAGTAACGCCCCCCGCGCCCGGGCAGCGATCCGTGGCCTTCCTGGGCGACTCCTTCGTGGCCGGACACGGCGTGGAGCGCCCAGAGGACCGCTTCACCGACGTGGCCGCGCGCGCCCTGGGGCCTGGCTGGAAGGTCTACAACCTGGCCAGAAACGGCTGGGACTCCGTGGACGAGGCCAAGGGCCTGCGCGCCTTCCCCGTGGCCCCCGAAGCCGTGGTGCTGGTCTACTACCTCAACGACATCTTCAACGCCGCCGCCAAGGCGGACTATCCCCTCACCTTCTCCGTGAACCTTCCGCGCGGCTTCACCAAGACCCTCACCGAGAACTCCGCGCTCTTCGATTTCGTCTACTGGCGCTTCGCGCGCGGCGGCAACCTCGCGGGCGGGGCCAGCACCTTCTGGGATTCCCTCAAGGGGGCCTATGCCGATCCCAAGGTCTGGGGAGCGCACGCCGCCGAACTGGCCGACCTGGCCCAGGCCGTGCGCGAGCGCGGGGCAAAACCCCTGGCCGTGGTCTTCCCCATGCTCCAGGCCGTGGACGCGAGCGCGCCCCTCACGGCCAAGGTGGCCGAGCAACTCACGGCCCTTGGCTTCGAGACCGTGGACCTGGCCCCCGTGCTGCGCGGAAGGCCCGTCCCGGGGCTGGTGGTCAACGCCCTGGACGCCCACCCGAGCCTCGCCCTGCACCGCGAGGTGGGCGAGATGCTGGCGGCAAAGCTCAAGGCGGTCCAGGAGGGGCATGGCGACCGGTAACGGCCCCACGGGTCCCGAGGGGGCCGCGCGGGCGCCCATGCGGGAGGGCGCGCCCGGCGTCGCGGATGCGCCCGCCACGTCCGGCCTGTCCCGTCCCGGCGGCGCTTCCGGCGTGACGGGGGCCCGTGCCTGCGCGCCTCCGGCCCCCGGGGGAAAGGGCGGGCTCTTCCCAGTGCTCTGCGTGGTGCTCGCCCTGGCCTGCCTGCACGTCTTCTTCTACCGGCAGTTCAACCTCACCGGCGACGAGGTGCGCTACGCGGCCTATGGGCTGGGCCTGATCAAGGGCGAAGGGTTCCACGCCTCGGACGCCTCCTGGCAGGAGATGCTGCGCCGCGCGGACATGGGCGACGACCCGGGCGCGCGGAGCCCGGCCCGGCCCGGCCTGGCGCTGATCCATTCGGTGGTCTATCCGCTGCTGGGGGCCGTGCCCTTGTGGCTGGGGGGGCTGGACGGCGCGCGCTGGTTCTCCTTCCTGGTGGGCGCGGCGGGGCTCTTCGTCCTCCATGCGGCCCTGCGCGCGCGCTTCGGACCCGGACCGAGCCTGGCGGGCCTGGCGGCCGTGGCCTTTTCGGCCCCTCTGGCCTTCTACATGCGCCTGTTCTTCTCGGAGATCCTGCTCTTCACGCTGAACGCGTTGCTGGTGTGGGCCCTGACAACCGGGGCGCACCGCGAGCGGCGCAACGCCCTGCCCCTGGTGGTGTTCTGCTGCCTGCTGCCCTTCGTGCACCTGAAGCTGGCCCTGGTGGCCGTCGCCGGGTGCCTGACGGTGTTCTTCCAGTGCCTTCGGCGGGGGTGGGGCTCGCGGCTCCTGGCCCTGCTGGTCCTGACGGCGGCCGGGATGTGCGCGCTCTATTTCGTCTACAACCAGATGCTCTTCGGGCGCGCCGTGGGCGGGGCCAGCCCGGCCTTCGCCACGAGCCTCTGGATCGTGCCCAACCGCATCCTGGTGAACCTCCTGGACCACCACCACGGCCTGCTGCCCAACGCGCCCCACATGCTCCTGGCCCTGGCGGGCTTCGCCCTGGCGCTCGCGCGCGGCGAGCGGCCCTTCGGGCTTCTTGGCGCGTTCTTCGGGGCCTACTTCTTCACCATTCTCTGGGCCAACGGCGCGGAGGCCTATGCCTGCCGCCCGTGGGTGGCGGCCTGTCCCTTCCTGGCCTTCGGCTTCGCCTACTGGGCCCAGTGGGCGGGGGAGGCCAACCGCCTCTGGGCTTTGCCGCTACTCGCGCTCTCCATGGCCCTCTTCTGCCTGGGGCTGCGCACCCCCAGCCTGTTCCTGGACGGGCGCATGCACTCCACGGCCCTGGACGCCCTGTTCCGGGACGTGCCCTGGCTCAACCTGGCCTACTTCCTGCCCTGGGACTTCCGCGACCTCTCCGACACCCTGGACAACGCCCCCATGGCCTTTGCCGTGCCGGTGTTCGCTGTGGTCTGCTGCTTCGCGGCCGGGCAGATGCTCCTGGCGGGGCGTCGCGCGCCGCGCGCCGGGGCGGCGCTCCAGGCCCTGGCCCTGGCGACGGCGCTCGTCTTCGCCGTGGTGGAGGAGGTCCCCGACGTGGCCGTCACCCACGTCTTCGACCCCGCCACGGGCCACCACCACAACTTCTCCCTGGCCCGGCCTTCCTCCTACGCCTTCGTGCGCTTCGAGAACCCCCCCGCCGTGATGAAGGAATACGGGGCGCTGCTCCTGGCCTCGCGCACGGCCGACGGCTGGGTTTACGCCAGCCGCAAGGCCTCGGTGTACGTGGCCGCCAACACGTTCGCCCGCGTGGGCGCGGTCTCCGTGGCCGAGGAGCCCGATCCCCAGGGCCGGGTCTGGTCCGACACGGTGCGAGCAGCCCGGGTCTACCGGCGCGTGCTTTCGCTGCCCTGAGACGGCCCAGGCCGATCGACCGGAACGCCGAAGGCCGCCCGGAGGCGGCCTTGACTTGACGACATCCCTCAAAGATGCGTGCGCGCGTGCGCGTCTAGCCCTGTTCGGAGACCTCGCGGTCGTCCACCACGCGTCTGGTCTTGGCGAAGCTGCGCGGCAGCTCGCCCTGGCCCATCACCTCCACCCAGGCGCGCACGAGCACCTGCTTGCGCAACTCCTCGCTCACGGCCTCGGAGAGGTTCTGGTCCATGGCGGGGTCCGCGCCGGGGCGGCGCTCCACCTGGAGCACCATCTGGTCCTTTCCGGCCTTGCGGAAGAGATGGATGCGGAACTCGCTGCCCACCTCGGGGAAGTGCTCCAGCACCGAGGCGATCTGGCCGGGGTAGATGTTCACGCCCCGGAAGATGATCATGTCGTCGGAGCGGCCGAGGATCTTGTCGTGCCGGGGGGTTTTCACGCCGCAGGGGCACTCGCCGGGGATGAGCCGCGTGAGGTCGCGCGTGCGGTAGCGGATGAGCGGCGCGGCCTCCTTGCGCAGCGTGGTCACCACCATCTCGCCCACCTCGCCCGGGGCCACGGGCGCGAGCGTCTCGGGATCGAGGATTTCCAGGATGTAGAGGTCCGCCCAGTAGTGCACGCCCTGGTGGGCGGCGCACTCCAGGCCCGTGCCCGGGCCGTAGAGTTCGGTCATGCCCACGATGTCGAAGGAGTCTTCCAGGCCCAGCATGTCCTGGAAGCGCTCGCGCATCTTGGGGCTGTGGGTCTCGGCTCCGAACACGGCCTTCTTCAGCCGGATCTTGTCCTTGAGTCGGCGCTTCGTGACCTCCTCGGCCATGAGCAGGGCCATGGAGGCCGTGGAGCAGAGCACCGTGGAGCCCATGTCCTCCAGGAGCTGGAGGTGGATTTCCATGTTGCCCGGCCCGACGGGCACGGCCATGGCCCCGAAGTGCTCGCAGCCCAGTTGGAAGCCGGCCCCGGCGGTCCACAGGCCGTAGCCCACGGCGATCTGCACGCGGTCCAGGGTGGTGAGCCCGGCCAGTTCGTAGCAGCGGGCGAACATGAGCTTCCAGGTGTCGATGTCGGCCTGGGTGTAGGCCAGCACCTTGCGCTTGCCCGTGGTGCCGGACGAGGCGTGGATGCGCGCCACGCGCTCCTCGGGCACGGAGAGCAGGGGCAGGGGGTAGCCCTGGCGCAGGTCTTCCACGGAGGTCAGGGGCAGGCGGGCCAGGTCCTCCAGGGAGAGCTTCTGGCCCGGCGCCCAGCCCGCGCCCGCGAGCTTCTCGCGGTAGGCGGGAGAGCCCCGGTAGGCGTGCTCGACGGTCCAGTTGAGCCCGGCCGCCTGGACGGAGGCCAGTTCGTCCTCGGAGAGGGAGGGAAGGAAACGGTGCTCTTGCGACATGGCGATACCTACCCCAAAAACGCGATGAGAAAAACCCCCACCACCATGAGCGCCGCCCCAGCCAGCCGCTCGCGCACGTTGCCCTCGCGCAGCACCAGCCAGCCCAGGAGCACCGCGAACACCGCGCTCATGCGCTTCACCGAGATCACGTAGGGCACGATGGCCATGGTCAGGGCCTGCATCTGGCACCAGCAGGTCACGGCTTCAAGGAATCCCGCTGCCGCCAGCTCCGCGGGACGGGCGCGCACCTGGCCGAAGCCCCGGCTGCTCAGGCGCCAGACCATGGGCGTCAGCCACGCCGTGGTGACCCCGAACGCGCACAGGATCCAGAACATGGGCGAGGCGTTGCGCAGCCCCACCTTGTCGATGTTGGCCGACACCGACCACAAGAACGCCACCAGGAGCATCAGCCGCGCGCCCTTGTCGCGCATCAGCGCCCGGAAGGGCTCCAGGGGGCTGCCCCGCCGGGCCTTGGCCAGGTTCAGCACGTAGGAGCCCCCCACGATGCACGCGATGCCCACGATTCCCGCCGGGTCCGGAAACTCGCCCAGGATCAGCGGCGAGGTGATCAGCAGAAAGAGCGGCGTGGCCGTGAGCATGGGCGCGGCCAGCGACAGGTCCGAGGACTCCAGCGCCTTCACGTAGAGATAGAGCGTCAGCGCCGCCAGCGGCCCCATCACCCCGATGGCAGTCCAGAATCCGGGCCGCAGCGTGGGCATCGGTTCGGCCAGCACGGGCACGGTCAGAAAGAGCGTGGTGCCCAGGCAGTAGGCCCACGTGACCGCCACCGGCTCCACGCCCTTCACGCTGCGCTTGAGGTAGAGATCCTTCAACGCCTGGCACAGCGCCGCCACGAGCATGAGCACGATCCACATGGGGATGGGCCTTTATCCCAGAGAGGCCCCCTCCCGCCAGTCCTTCATGAAGCCTGCGCCGTCGCCGCCCTCGCGCAGGCGCTTGATGAGCGCCGAGCCCACCACCGCCGCGTCGATCAGGTCCCCGAACGGGGCCACCTGCGCGGGCCGCGAGATGCCGAAGCCCAGCGCGACGGGCACGCTGAAGGCGGGGCGAACCTGGGCCAGCTTGGCCAGCACCTCCTCGGGCAGGCTCTCGCGCACGCCCGTGGTGCCCAGAACCGAGACGAAATACACGAAGCCCCGCGCCACCCTGGCGTACTCCGCCAGGCGCTCCGGCGGGGTGTTCAGCCCCACCAGGCAGATGCACTCCGTGCCCGTGCCCGCCAGGGCCGCGCGCAGGGGACCGGATTCCTCCAGCGGCAGGTCCGGCACGATGAGCCCGCCCACCCCGGCGGCCGCGCAGTCGCGTCCCAGGCGTTCCAGGCCGTACTGCAGGAAGGGGTTGTAGTAACCCATGAGCACGATCCCGGCCCGGAACGCGCCCTTGCGACGCCCCAGCTCCGCGAGGATCCACTCCAGGGTGACGCCGTGCTCCAGGCACTCCAGGCTGGCCGCCTCCACCACCGGGCCGTCGGCCACGGGGTCGGAGAAGGGCACGCCGATCTCGATGACGTCGGCCCCGCCCGCGTCCAGGGCCGACACTTCGGCCCAGAACCGCTCACGGTCCGGGAAACCGGCGGGAAGATAGGGAATCACGGCCTTGCGGCCCGACGCGTTGGCGGAACGGATGCGTTCGGTGAGTATGGACATGATGAAGATGCCTCCGGCGGCCAGAGAGGAAACTTTTTGAAAAAAGTTTTCTCTCTGGACTCTCTTTCAAAAACTTTCAACGAGCTTCGCGGGATTCACCGGGAATCGCCGCGCTACCTGTTCGCGTTGAGGAGGGAAGTCACAATCTGAGGCGAATCCGGTTCCGTGCCTGTCCTCCCGTAGCTCGCGGCCGACGATCGTCTTCTGATCGGTCGGCGGACGCGAGTTGCGGGAGGACAGGCGCGGAACCCGCCACCGGGCTATCCCTTGAGATTCTTCTCGAACTCCTCGATGATCCCCATGTCCTTGTCGCCCCGGCCCGACAGGCAGACCAGCACGTCGCTCTTCTTGGGGATGCTCCGCACGTTCTCCAGCGCCCAGGCCACGGCGTGGGAGCTCTCCAGGGCCGGGATGATTCCCTCCTCGCGGCAGAGCGTCCGGAAGGCGTTGTAGGCCTGGGAGTCGTTCACCGTGGCGTAGCGCGCCCGGCCCGAGGCCTGGAGGCCCGCGTGCTCCGGCCCAACGCCCGGATAGTCCAGCCCCGGCGCGATGGAGTGCGAGGGCTCGATCTGGCCGTCCTTCGTCTGCAGCAACATGCTCATGGCCCCGTGCAGCACGCCCGGCGTGCCCAGGTTCAGCGGCGCGGAGTGGTGGCAGCCCGGCTCGCCCGTGCCCGCCGCCTCCACGCCGATGAGCTGCACCTCGCCGTGCGGCACGAACTCGTGGAAGGCCCCGATGGCGTTGGAGCCGCCGCCCACGCAGGCCACCACGTAGTCTGGCAGCTTCCCGGCCTTGCGCAGCATCTGCTCCTTGGCCTCGCGCCCGATCACCGACTGGAACTCGCGCACCAGCGTGGGGAACGGGTGCGGACCCGCTGCCGTGCCGAAGCAGTAGTGCGTGGTGCGCTGCTCCGCGATCCACATGCGCAGCGCCGCGTTGATGGCGTCCTTCAACGTGCGCGTGCCCGACTCGATGGGCACGATGCGCGCGCCTAGAAGCCCCATGCGCTTGACGTTGTGCGACTGGCGCGAAACGTCCTCCGCTCCCATGTACACCACGCATTCCAGGCCCAGCATGGCCGCCGCCGTGGCCGTTGCCACGCCGTGCATGCCCGCGCCCGTCTCGGCCAGCAGCACCTGTTTGCCCATGTGGCGGCACAACAGACCCTGGCCCAGCGCGTTGTTGATCTTGTGCGCGCCGGTGTGGTTCAGATCCTCGCGCTTGAGCCAGAGGTTGAAGCCCAGCCGCTTCGAGAGGTTGGGACAGCGGTACAGGGCCGAAGGCCTGCCCACGTAGTCCTCCAGCAGGGCCTTGAACTCCGCCTGGAAAGCCTCGCTGGGCACGATGGTGTTCATGGCCTCTTCGATTTCCAGAAGCGGCGGCATGAGAAGTTCGGGCACGAACATGCCCCCGAATTGTCCGAAATAGCCTTTCTGCATGATGGATGCCTCCGGCGGCCAGAGAGGAAACTTTTTGAAAAAAGTTTCCTCTCTGGACTCTCCTTCAAAAACTTTTAATTATATTGAGCGTTTTCTTCGTCATGTCCAGGTTCTTCACCCCCGGCGCGTCCTCCACGCCGGAGTTGAGGTCCAGCCCGGCGGGAGAAGCCTCCCGCACGGCCCGGGCCGCGTTGGCTGGGGAAAGCCCCCCGGCCAGGAGCCAGGGACGCGGGGCGTGAAGCCCCGCCAACCCCGCGAAATCAAGCGATGTCCCGTGCCCGCCGCCCGACGTGCCCGCGTCCAGGAGCATCAGCGCGCACGCCCCGGCGAAACGCGCCATCTCGGCCTCCAGGCTCGCCCGCACACGCGCCGCGTCGGCATCCAGACCCGCCTCGGCCAGCGCCCGGGCGTGACGCTCGGGCCAGAACACCCGGACCACTCGGTCCGGTCCCACGGCCTCGCAGAACCGCTCGTCCTGGCCGCCGTGCAGTTGCGCCAGGTCCAGCCCCGCCGCGTCCATGATCCGGCGCACCTCCGCCGCGTCCTGCTCCACGAACACCCCAACGCGCTTCGCCCGGCCACGGGGAATCGACGCCACATGCTCCGGCGTGACGCGGCGGGGACTCTTGGCCGCGAAGATGAAGCCCAGGAAGTCCACGCCCAAAGAGTCGAGCGCCGCCACCTGGGCAGACAGCGTCATGCCGCAGACCTTCACCAGCACGGCGAGGCTCCTGGACGGGGCTCCGCCCCAGGCCCCGGCAGGGCGCTGCCCCGCACCCGCCAGGGCGCTGCCCTGGACCCGCCAGGGGGGTGACCCCCCTGGACCCGCAATTGCTTCGCGGGCTTCACCGGGTAGGGTGTCGTCGGACGGGCGCCTGCAGCGTACACCCGCCGGGAACGCGCCTCAAAGCAGGCGCTTATCCCGGCGGACTGCCATCGCCGCAAGCGGCGATGAACAAGGAATTTGTCTTCAGAAATCCCAAGAGGATTCTTGCTCACAATCACCTGGCGCGAAGCGCCACGGCCCCCCCCGGGCGAAGAGCGGCGCAGCCGCCCGTCCGACGACGCCGTACCCGGTGAAGCCCGCGAAGCGGAGCGGGAGTCCAGAGGGCGTAGCCCTTTGGCCGCCGGAGGCTTCTTCCCCGTCATCCCGTCCTCCGCGTCAGCGCCTTGAGCGCCGCGCCCGGGTCGGCCCCGCACATCAACGAAGTGCCCACGAGCACGGCGTCGAACCCGGCCTGTACCATGCGGTCCAGGTCTTCGGGGGTGGCGATGCCGCTGGCGGCGATCCAGAGCTGTCCTTCGGGCTTGAGTTTTCCCAGGCGTTCGGCGCGTGCGAGGTCGGTGGTCAGGGTGTCCAGGTCGCGGCTGTTCACCTGTACGATGTCGGGGTCCAGGGCCTGTGCTTTTTCCAGGTCGGCCTCGTCGAACACTTCCACCACGGCGGGCAGGTCGAAGGCCATGCCCAGGGCGAGCATTTCGCGCAGCTCTTCCTGTTCGCACATGCGCGCGATGAGCAGGAAGGCCGAGGCCGGGGTGGCGGCGGTCTGGATCACCTGGACGGGGTGCAGGATGAAGTCCTTGCGCAGCATGGGCAGCCCGGCGGGGGCCATGCGCGCGAGGAAGTCCAGGCTGCCCTTGAAGTGGTCCTCCTCGGTGAGCACGGAGAGCGCGGCGGCCCCGGCGACGCGGTAGGCCTGGGCGGCCTGTTCGGGGCCGAGGGCCAGGTTGATGTCGCCTTTGGAGGGCGAGGCGCGCTTGTATTCGGCGATCACCGCGCCGGGTCCCACGTCCCAGAGGGCGCGCAGGAAGTCCGGGCGTTCGCCCTCGAAGGGGGGGGGCATGCTGCCTTCGTCCTCCAGGGCGAGGAGACGTTCGATCTCGGCGGCCTTGGCCTGGCGGAAGCGTTCAAGCATTGATCTTTCCTTCCCAGAAGGCGGCGGCCTTGCCCTGGTCGATGGCGGCGCGGGCCTTGGCCACGGCGTCCTTGAGGGTGAGGCCGTCTTCGAGCAGGTGCAGGCAGCAGCCCAGGTTGAGGGCGAGCATGTCCTTCATGGCTTCGGGGCCGTGGCCCTGGAGCAGTTCGAGGAGCACGGCCACGGCTTCGTCCTTGTTGGCCACGGCCACCTCGGAGAGCTTGTGGCGGGGGATGCCGAGGGTTTCGGGGTCGAGGGTTTCGCGGCGCGTCCAGCCGTCGCGGATCCAGACCACTTCGGCGGGTCCGAAGGGCGAGATTTCGTCGAAGCCGCCCGCGCCGTGCACCACGGCGGCGCGCTGGATGCCCGAGAGGGCCAGGGCCTCGGCGATGAGGGGCACGAAGGAGGCGGTGGGCACGCCCAGGAGCTGGTGGGTGGGGCGCGCGGGGTTCAGAAGCGGCCCCATGAGGTTGAAGAGCGTGCGCGCACCCAGTTCCTTGCGGATGGGCATGATGCGCTTGAAGGCCGGGTGGTAGCTGGGGGCGAAGAGGAAGGCGAAGTTCTGGGCGTCGAGCTGCGCGGGCACGGCCTCGGGCTCCACGGTGAGGGTGAGCCCGAGCGATTCCACCACGTCGGCCGAGCCGCAGGTGGAGGAGACGCTGCGGTTGCCGTGTTTGACCACCTTGTGGCCCAGGGCGGCCAGGTAAAGGGCGGTGGCGGTGGAGCAGTTGAAGGAGCAGGTGTTGTCGCCGCCGGTGCCGCAGGTGTCGATGCGCGGCCCGGCGAGGCCGGGCACGAGGCGCGCCTCTTCGAGGGCGGCCTTGACGCCGCAGGCGATCTCCAGGCCGGTCTCGCCCTTGGTCTTGAGGCCCATGAGGAACGCGCCCACGCAGGAGGCGGGCATCTCGCCCGAGTACATGGCGCGGAAGGACTTGAGGGCCTCTTCTTCTGTGAGGTTCTTGCCGAGGGCCAGGTGTTCGAGAACTTCCATGGATGGGCTCCTTGTTGGCGGGGCGTGCGGCGTCAGCGCCGGGTTCCCGGAAGGTTGAAGAGCGTCGAGCGGATCAGGCGGTCGGAGAGGCCTTGGCCGGTCACGATGGTCTGTGTCAGCTCGAACTGCCAGGGTTCGGAGAGGGGCGAGACGTAGACGGCGTCCATCAGTGCGGCGGGCTCCACGGGGATGTGCAGGCCCAGGCCGTCCAGGAGCCTCGGGTTCTCGTCGCCTTGTTCGTTGATGTAGATCAGCCGGAATTCGCGTTCGTGCTCGAAGGGTTTGCGCTTGAGCAGGGCGAAGTCGAAGAGGTCGGCGATGCGGCAGTCGTCCTTGATCATGTCCTTGTAGAGGACCTTGCCGGCGGTGAGGTCATGGGCGGCCAGCTGGGCGAGCATGCGCCCGAAGGTGGTGCGGATGGCGATGGAGTGGCCCTGGCCGCCGAAGAGCTTCCACATGGCCTCGGACTCGTACTCGTTGATGTGCCAGGAGTTGAGGAACACCTTGGGCCGGGCGGAGTTGATGTAGCGCTCGTGGGCGGCCAGGAGGTCCAACTCCTCGGGGGGCAGGGCGATGGCCGTGCAGGGGGAGCGCATCTCGGGCGGCACAAGGCACTCGAAGGGGTCCGAGAGCTTGTCGGAGCGCCGGAAGTAGAGGCGCTTGAGCAGCAGAAAGTCGAGAAACTTCTCGAAGGAGAGATACTTCCACAGGGTGGTCTCGTGGCCGAGCACGTCCTGCGGGGAGAGATGGCGGATCTGGAGGGGCATGGCGCGCCTACGCGATCTTCTCCGGGAAGTTCTTGAGCATGCGCATGCCCTCGGGCGTCAGCACGCTCTCGGGGTGGAACTGCACGCCCACCCAGGGGCGGTCCTTCCAGCGCAGGCCCATCACCTCGTTCTCGTCGGTCCAGGCGGTGATTTCCAGCTTCTCCGGGGCCTTGTGGGCCAGCACCAGGAGCGAGTGGTACCGGCAGACCTCCATGGGGTTGGACACGCCCTCGAAGAGCCCGCTCTCGCGGTGCGTCACCTGGCTCGTCTTGCCGTGCATGATCCTGTCGGCGACGACCACGGGAGCCCCTGCGTAATGCCCGAGTATCTGATGCCCCAGGCACACGCCCAAAAGCGGCGTCTTCTTGGGCAGGTGGTCCAGGAACTCCACGCACAGCCCCGCGTTCTCCGGGCGGCTCGGGCCGGGCGAGATGCAGCACAGCTCCACCTTGCCGGAATCGGCCAGCTCCAGGATCGACGGGTCGTCGTTCTTTTTCACCACCGGGTCCAGCCCCAGCTGCTGGAAATACTGCACCAGGTTGAAGGTGAACGAGTCGAAGTTATCTATGAGTAAAAACATCGCCTTCCTCCTCCCCGGCCAGCACTTCCGCCAGCACGCGGGCCTTGTTGTGGACCTCCTGCCATTCCTTCGCGGGGTCCGAATCGTAGACCAGGCCCGCGCCCGTCTGCCAGTGCACCATGCCGTCGCGGAACCACATGGTGCGGATGAGGATGCCCGTGTCCAGGTCCACGCGGTCCGGGTCCAGGCCCAGCCAGCCGATGGCCCCGGCGTAGGGCCCGCGCGGGATGGTCTCGGTGTCGGCGATGATCTCCATGGCGCGCACCTTGGGCGCGCCCGACACCGTGCCCGCGGGGAACACCGAGCCGATCACGTCCAGGGCGTCCAGGCCGTCCTTGAGCCTGGCCGTCACGTAGCTGGTCAGGTGCAGCACGTGGGAGAACTTCTCCACCTGCATGAATTTCTCCACCCGCACGGTGCCGGGTTTGGCGATGCGTCCCAGGTCGTTTCGGCCCAGGTCCACCAGCATCACGTGTTCGGCGCGTTCCTTGGGGTCGGCCAACAGGTCCTGGGCCAGGAGGTCGTCCTGGGCCTCGTCGGCCCCGCGCGGGCGCGTGCCCGCGATGGGCGCGGTGGTGAGCGCGCCGTCCACGCAGCGCACCAGGAACTCCGGCGAGGAGCCCACCAGGGTGATGCGCGGCAGGCGCACGAAGAACATGTAGGGCGAGGGGTTCACCTGGCGCAGCCTGCGGTACACCGCGAAGGGGTCGCCTGAGAAGGGCGCGTGGAAGCGGTTGGAGAGCACCACCTGGATGCACTCGCCCTGGCGGATCAGCTCCTTGGCCTTCTCCACCCCGGCCAGGAAGGCCTGCTCGCCCGGATGGTGCAAGACGCCCCCCATCTCGGGCTTCTCGGAGGAGCGCAGCACCGCCGAGGCGTCCAGCTTGGGGCGCATGCCCCCGCCCAGGGAGAGCAGACAGCAGCGGTGGCGCAGGTGGTCGAAGAGCACCACGTGCCCGGGCAGCACCAGGGTGACCTCCATGTCCTTTTCGGGGATCACCTTGGAGAGCTTGGGCTCGAAGAGGGCGGCCGAGGCGTAGCCGAAGTAGCCGTAGAGCCCCCGGGTGATGGCGGGCAGGTCCGCGAAGCCCTCGGGCGGCGAAACGCGGATGCGCTTCATCAGCTCGCGCACGCCCTCCAGGAAGGGGCGGCCGGTGAGCTCTTCCAGGGGCTTCAGGCGGTCGTCGCGGGTGGTGACCACCAGATTGCCGTCCTGGCAGTTGGCCGAGAGGCGGAAATCCCAGGCCAGGATCGAATAACGGCCCAGGCGTCCGTCCACCTCGGCGGACTCGAACAGAATGCCCGGACGGTCCCCCACCAGCCCCAGATAGAGGCTGATGGGCGTCTGCACGTCGGCGGGCAGCCACTTGGCTTCCTGAATGAACTCGATCATGGCGTGTCGTCCTTGTTGGAGCGTGTGGGGGCCGGGGGAGTCTCCCCGGCCGCTCTGTCGGGCGCTGGTGCGCTGTCGCGGGAGAATCCTTCGGCGGCCGAAGGGGCGAGCCCCTTTGGCATCCCGTGTTTGGGGGCCGGTTCGTCGTCGCGGTTGCAGGTTGGGGCGGGGGCGGGCTGTCTCCACCAGGACCTGGCGCGCTCCACCAGGAGCTCCAGGTCGCCGCCCGCGGCCACGTTGAGGTAGTTGCGGAAGCTGCGCACGGCCTCCAGGCTGTGGGGGTTGGCCTCGAAGATCAGACGGAAGAGTTCGGCGTCTTCCAGGATGAGCTTGCGCGAGGCCTCCAGGCGGCGGGTGAAGGAGGGCGTCAGGAAACGCTCGAAGCCCTCGTGGGCGCTCTGGGCCGCCAGGTAGGCCACGGTGGAGACGAAGTTGAGCCCCTGCACGTAGGCCATGGCCCGGTCGTGCTCGTGGGCGGTGGTGCGGAAGGGGGCGAAACCCAGGCGCGCGAGCAGCTCCTCCACCTGGAGACAGGCCGCCTCGCCCCGGCCCGGGCACACGGCCACGCGGGGGGCCTCGCCCTCGGGCGGCACGGGGCCGAACAGCGGGTGCGTGCCCACCACGGGGCCCGGGTGCAGGGCGAGCATTTCTTCGAGGGGCCTCACCTTCACCGAGCAGATGTCCGCCACCGCGCATCCCTTGGGGATCAGCGGGGCCAGGGCGCGCAGCGCCTCCGTGACGGCCTGGGCGGGCACGCACAGGAGCACCAGGTCGGCCCTGGGGAGGGCGCGCGCGGCCTGGTCCATGTCCAGGGGGGCGTCCAGCTCGAAGCAGGCCAGGCCCTCGCGGCGGCAGCGCGCCGTGAAGAGGCGGCCCATCTTGCCGGAAGCGCCCACCACGGCAAGGGTGGCGATGGCGGAAGGCTTGCTCACCGCACGAGCCTCCACTGGTCCCAGAAGCCGGGGAAGCTCTTGGCCACGCAGGCGGGCTTGTCCAGGCGCACGTCCACCCCCGCCAGTTCCAGGAGCGAGAGGCTCATGGCCATGCGGTGGTCGCCGTAGGTGGAGAAGGTGACGGGGCGCTCCTTCTCCAGGGGCGCGGGCGTGACGGTTAGCCCGTCCGCGAAGGTGGCGGTGACGCCGCCCGCGCGGGCGATCTCGGCGGCGCAGGCCTCCAGGCGGTCGGACTCCTTGATGCGCAGGTGGGCCACGTTGCGGATGGTGGTGGGGCCTTGCGCCTGGGCGGCCACGGCGCAGACCGTGGGCACCAGGTCCGGGCAGTGGCCCATGTCCACCTCCACGCCGCGCAGGCCCTGGCCGGAAACGGTGACGCCCGCGTCGTCCCACTCCACGTTCGCGCCCATGGCCTGGAGGATGTCCAGGATGGCGCGGTCGCCCTGGAGGGAGTCGCGCCGCAGACCGGTGACGCGCACGGGCCTTGGCCCGGCGGCCCCGGCGGCCAGGAAGTAGGAGGCGTTGGACCAGTCGCCCTCCACGGTGTAGGAGCGGGCGCGGTAGGGCGTGGGCCGCGCGCGGAAGCGGATGCCGCCGGGGACCACCTCGCGCACCTCGGTAAAGGGCGTGGGGACCCAGGCCCCGTCCTGGAGCAGTTCCACGTCCAGGGCCGCGCCGAAGTCGGCCATGGCCATGAGCGTGAGCGACACGTAGGGCCAGGAGACCACCTTGGCCCCGCCCACCCCCACGACGATGGGGCGCAGGGCCATGGGCGCGGCCAGCAGGAGGCCCGAGAGGTACTGGCTCGATTCCTCCAGGCTCACGTCGGCGTGGTCGCCGCAGAGGCCCTCGGTGCGGATGACGAAGGGGGGGAAGCCGGGCTTGCCCTCCCACTCGAACACCGGCCCCAGGTGTTCCAGGGCGCTGACCAGCTGGCCGATGGGGCGTTCGTGCATGCGGCCCTCGCCGTGGATGCGGAAGAGCCCGCGTCCGGCGGCCAGCACGGCGGTGAGCAGGCGGCAGGTGGTGCCGGATTCGCCCACGTCGCAGTCGGCGGGGTGCTTCATGCCGCCGGAGGGTCGGCCTGCCGTGCCGGTGATCTCCCAGCCGCGCTCGGTGTTGCGGAAGACGGCCCCGGCGGCCGTGAGGCAGCGCCGGGTGCGGATGAGGTCGTCGGACTCCAGGGCGTCGGTGACCAGGGAGGTCCCCTCCGCCAGCGCCGCGCAGATGAAGGCGCGGTGCGAGACGGACTTGGAGGCCGGGGCCTTGATGTCGATGGGGGCGTTCACGCGATGCTCCTCATGTGTTGATCAGGCCCGTTCCAGCACGGCGGACCCGGAGACGTCCAGGTGCGGCCCCGTGGGGTAGCTGCCCAGGATGCGCAGGGAGTTGAGCTCCTGGCGCAGCTGCTCCAGCATGGTCTTGAACTCGTCGCGGCCCAGGTCGCACTGGAGGTCCGCGAAGAAGACGTATTTCCACTTTTCGCCGCGCAGCGGGCGCGATTCGAGCTTGGTCAGGTTGATCCCCTCCACGGCCAGGCGGTTGAGCACGGCGGAGAGGCTGCCCGGCTTGTCGGGCAGGGTGAAAAGGATGGAGGTCTTGTCGCGGTTGCCGGTCTTGGTCTCGGCGGGGCCGATCACCAGGAAGCGGGTCCAGTTGTCGGGCAGGTCCTCGATGCGGCTGGCCAGCACGTTCAGGCCCAGCATCTCGGAGAGCTTCACGTGGCCCACGGCGGCGGCCTTGGGGTTGTAGAGCACGCGCCGGGCGGCGGCGGCCGTGGACTCGGCCGGGATGATCCGGGCCATGGGCAGGTGGGCCTTGAGCCAGCCGCCGCACTGGGCCAAGGGCTGGGGATGGGAGTAGATCTCCTCGATGCGCGAAAGGTCCGACCCCTTGGAGAGCAGTGCGTGGCTGATCTTGCAGTAGAGCTCGGACTGGATGAACACCTCGTGGCGCAAAAAGAGGTCCAGGCTCTGGCCCACGGTGCCCTGCAGGGAGTTCTCCAGGGGGATCACTCCCAGTTCGGCGTCGCGCAGGTGCACGGCCTCGAACACCTCGGGGATGCCGGGCTGGGGGGTGAACTCGGAGGAGCGGCCCAGGTAGCTCACGGCGGCGAAGTAGGAGAACGTGCCCTCGGGGCCAAGGTAGGCCACCTTCTGGGTGCGCTGGAGCCTGCGCGAGCTGGACATGATCTCGCGGTAGATGGAGCGCAGGTGCTCGTCGGGCAGGGGGCCGGGGTTCTCCCGGGCGAGCTTTTCGAGCACCTCCTTCTCGCGGAAGGGCTTGAACACGGGCTCGTCGCTGCCGGCCTTGAGGCGTCCCACCTCCAGGGAGAGGGCGGCGCGGCGGTTGAGCAGGGCCAGGAGGTCCTGGTCCACCTGGTCGATGGCGTCGCGCACGGCGACGAGGGGTTCGTCGCGCGCGGGGTCGTCGGTGTTGGAGGTCATGCCTAGCCTTCCTTGATCTCTTCGGCGATGCGCATGCCGAAGTGGCGTCCGGCCTGGTCGGAGCGCACGAGGATTTCGTCGCCGGGCTTGAGGGCCACCACGCTCACGGGCTCGCCGCCGGGCCGCGTGAGGCGGATGGTCTCGGCGTTCTGGAGGAACACCGCGCCCTCGCGCTCGGCGGTTCTGGCCGTCACCAGCAGCATGGGGCGCACCTCCACCTTGGTGCGGCCGATGGTGGCCAAGCTCGTTTCGCCAGAGGCCGAGACGATGAGCACCTCGTCGCCCGAGGCCAGCTCTTCGAGATAGGTGGTGCGGTCGCCGGGCATCACGGCGTAGGCGTGCACGGCCCCGGCGTTCACCCGGAAGGGGCGCGCTGCCACGTAGGGGTTGGATTCGGTCTCGGCGTGCACCAGGAAGGTGAAGGCGCTCGAATTGCCCACAAGCATGCCCTGGCCCTTCTTGAGCACGCTCATGGTGTCCACGCAGACGCGGTGGCCCAGCCCGGCGGCCTTGATGGACGTGACCACGGCCGTCTCCAGGGGCATGGCCCCCTGGGAGAGCTTCACGCCGGCCACGATACGCTTGAGGTCGCCCGCGGCCTCGGGGAGCACCAGCACGGCGTCCACGCCGCGCTCCAGGATGCCCGCCGCCAGGAGCGCGCGGTCGAGCCCGTCCACTTCCACGGCCAGGCCCTTGGCCTGGGCCAGGATGTTCTCCACGGGGATGATCTCCCAGCCCAGGGTGAGCACGGTTTTGCGTCCGTCCCTGAGGGCGTCCACGGCGGTCTGCTCGTCGGCTTTGGAGGCCAGGGCCACGAAGGCGGCCTCCTCGGGGGTGAAGACCTCCACGCGGCCCAGGGCGCGCACGGCGTCGGCGTGTTGGGGTTCGGCGAGCACGGCGTCCACGCCCGACTCCAGGGCCAGGGTGACGAGCTTCTTCTCGAAGGGGATGGCTTTGAACCAGACCTGTTTCACGATGTCCCGCCTAGTCCTTGAGGAGTTCCATGGCCTGTTCCACCTCCCAGTTGAGGTGCACCACGCCGTGCAGGGCCTGCACCAGCCGGGAGGGCTGGGCGTACTGGAAGATGTTGCGCCCGATGGAGAGGCCCGAGCCGCCCGCCTGTACGGAGTCGTGGGCCATGGTCACCAGGTCGCGCACGTCGGAGAGCTTGGGGCCGCCCGCGATGACCACGGGGATGCAGCAGGACTCGCAGACCTTGGCGAAGGTTTCCACGTCTCCGGTGTAGGGCACCTTCACCACGTCCGCGCCCAGTTCCATGCCCACGCGGGCGCAGTGGGCCACGGTGGCGGGGTCGTACTCGTTCTTCACCTTGGGGCCGCGCGCGTAGACCATGGCCAGCACGGGCATGCCCCATTCGGTGGCCTTGGAGGTGGCGTGTCCGAAGTCTTCGAGCATGTGGCGTTCGGTCTCGTCGCCCAGGTTGATGTGCAGGGAGACGCCGTCCGCGCCGAGCTTGAGGGCGTCCTCGACGGTGGCCACGAGGGTCTTGGCGTTGGGGAAGGGCGAGATGGTGGTGGAGGCGGAGAGGTGGATGATCAGGCCCACGTCGCGGCCGCGCTTGCGGTGGGAGCAGCGCACGAGGCCTTTGTGCATGAGCACGGCGTTGGCGCCGCCCTCGGCCACCTGGTTGATGGTCTCGCGCATGTCGATGAGTCCGTCGATGGGGCCAACGGTGACGCCGTGGTCCATGGGGACGACGATGGTGCGGTTGTTGTTGCGGTTGAAGATGCGTTCCAGGCGTACGGCTTTTCCGATGAGCATTTTGCGATCCTCCGCGGTTGCGGCCTCCGGATAAGCCGGGGTCCTGGTAAACGAAGAGGGCCGCCGGCTTTATGCCAGCGGCCCTCGGTTTGGTTTCCGGTCGATTCGTTTCGTTACCGTGCACCACTCCCGATACCGCTGGCGCGGCTAAACCAAAAATAAAACCAGGAAAAGAAGCCAGCGGTAAAGTTGGTGGAGTGCATGGGCTGCATGACTACCCGCCCGGCGGCGGGGGTGTCAAGGGGCAAAGTGCGAAAAATGGGAAAAGGGGGGGCTAGCGCGCCCGTCCCCGTTTGCCCAGGCCCTCGGCGATGTAGGTGGCCACGAGCATGTTCATGGACACGCCCTCCTTCTTGGCCTGCGAGACCAGCCGGGCGTGCAGGCTCTTGGGAAGGCGCTGGCGAAACTGCCCCGAGGCCGTCTGGCCGGAGCCCGGCTCCGGCACGGGGTGACCGGTTTCCTCCAGGGCGGCGATGGTCTCGGCCAGGGCCTCGCGGCCGTTGGCCAGGGCCTCCTCGATGGTGGCCCCGTCGCTCACGCAGACGTTGAAATCGGGGTAGGAGATGAGGAAGCCCCCGCCGTCCTCGGGAGAGAGCGTGCGGATTTCGAAGGGGTACTTGCTCAGGTCGTGCATGGTCATTCTCCGAGGAATTCCAGGAAAAGCTTGATATAGACCGGCTTGATGGGCCGCTTGGCCGGAACGGGCAAGGTCGCTCCGTCCCGGCGCACGAAAATGCAATGGCTCGTGCCTTTATGCCGCCACTCGATCCCTTCCGCTCTGGCGATGGCCTGGAGGTCTTCGATGCGCCAGTCCTGGAGGTTGCGCCTCATGCGCGCCAGATTCTTCTTCGTTGAACCCATGAAGAATGGTACCGCATGTGGCCCCATTTGCCAACGGGATTTCAGGGGGGGGGAGAGAGGATGAGCAGGCCCGGGGAGGTGCGCCCACGCGGGCTGTTTGACGCGGCGTGACCATGGCCGAAGGGAAATACAGAACTTCCGTATGCCGTTGGTTGATTTCAGTCGTCAGTCATGTGAGAAGGGATGCGTCTAGCTGATGATGTGCGCATGTGCACGATGGATACAATTTGTTGATGTACGTTCAACAACCTGAACATGTCAGATGTTCCGACATTGAAAGAGGATCCGGCGCATGGGCAATGAAATCCGGGAGGCTTACGAAGCCCGCCAGTACCAGGGCGCTTCACCAGCGGTTGCAAGACATATCTTCTGGGGGACGGACGCGAATTTTGATTCGGAACTGTCCGGAGAGAATAGGAAGCTCGTTCTGGAATACCTCAGGGATGGGCCTGCGTTCTGGAGACAACATAAGGGTCAAAAGCATCATCCGTTCGTTGTGGATGGGTATAAGTTCCAGAAGGGGCGACGGTACCATGTGATGTTTCAAAAACTTGGTTTTTATGCGGCTGACGCCGAGGATGTCTGCTTTGCGGACCTTTGTGGATATTCAGAAGATGCGAAATTCGATCCGTCCAGGAGAGTTCCCCTTGATCATCTCGTGAACCTCGCGAGACAGTGTTTCACGGGCGGCAAGATGAATTTCATGCCCATTTCGGTCTTGCGCGGTTTCATGCAGCGCCTGCCGCATGTTCAGCCGCTCCTTGCGCTCTCTGCCAGCGATACGGAAGGCGTGCTTGCACTCACGAACTACAAGCTGAAGAATCCCCAGGAGATCCCTGTATATCTGGGCAAGGATTATGCTGTCGTCAGGCACTACCACTTCTCATGCTCCAATTTCTCGTGTGCTAATGCATTAAAATTGCGGAGCGTTTCCAGGAAAATTCTTTCCAGAGACATGGGTGAATCGGTGCGCGAAGGAGTGCTCCGGGTGTTTTGAACTATGATTTTACGTAATGTTATAGGTGTTTGATGAAATTGCGCATCCTGTGCCGGATCATCCGGTCCGCACAGGATGCACCTTCGTCAGCGCGACGACGATCCCGCCCCACTCCTTCCTGCTCATGCCCCGCTTTCGAAGGAGAACCCCGGGTATTCTCGGGCGTACTGCGTCTCGAAAAAGCGGAGCATCTCGTCCTCTTCCCCCGTCTCGTAGAAGCGCAGCATCTTCTCGTTGTATTCCAGGAGGCTTTTCGCGGGGACGCTGAAGGGCATCAACCCTTTGCTCAGGAACAGGCCGTTCATCATCAAGAGGCCGGTTCTCTTGTTGCCGTCGAAGAAGTATTGGTTGCGCGCCATGTCCAGGGCGACCAGCACGCCTGCCGTGAAGGTATGTCGCGTCGCACCGACTCGTGCCCGCAGCCCCTCGAATCGCGCGTCCAGCGTCGCGTGATCCGGGGGGGCGTAGTCCGTGCCCATGATCCAGACCGCGCCCTGCCGGAACCGACCGGGAACCGCAGCCTCGTCCTTGGCCACAATGGCGTTGAGTTCGCAGGCCACGTGCTTGGTGAACTCGAACGCGTCCTCCTCGACGATCCGGATGAGATGCTGCCAGGCGAGGGCCTGCTGCTTCAGCTTGTCCTGGTCGGAGACCTTGTGGCCCCCGACCGTGATCCCCTGCAGGTAGGTCTGCACCTCGGGCAAGGTGAAGGGCATGCCTTCAAGGGCCTGGAAATAATAGACCAGACCCGCCATGTTCTTCCTGGCGATGAACAGCGCCTTGTCCCTGCTGCGGCTCATGGCGATGGGCTCCACGTGGTTGGAATCGATCGCTCGCCAGCGACCGGCCCGGACGCTCCGGCGCGGGCGGCGTCGAGAAAGCGTAGCGCCATCCTACGTTTGAGCGCGAAAATGTCAAAGCAATGCGCGAAGAGTCGAAGTGGCGCATCGATGGCCGCCGCGCGGGCATGCCCGCCCCCCCGCAGGTCAGCGGACATGGCTCGCTGCCGCTGCGTTCACGCTTCCCCCGCCCGTTCCTGGGCGCGCGGCCAGGGCCGGGGGGATGCGGCAGCCCGCCCCCGTCAGTCCCTGGCGGGGTCGCCCCGGTCCAGGTCCAGGCGCATGGCCGCCAGGCACAGGGCCAGACCGGCCGCGCAGATCGCCGCGCCCAGCCAGAGGAACCCCGCCGGGCCGAAGGCGTGGACCGCCGCCGTGCCCACCAGCGGCCCCGTGAAGCTCCCGGCCTGCATGGCCATGGTGGCCAGGTTGGAGTTCACCCCGCGCATGCGCGGCTCCGACACGGCCACCATGAGCGCGTTCATGGCCGGGGACCCGGCCCCCATGCCCAGGCCCATCACGGCGGCGGCCGCCAGCAGTTGCGGGAGGCCCGAGGCCGTGGCCGCCAGCACGCACGAAACCCCCGAGAGCCCGAAGCAGAACCCGATCAGCCACATTTTGCGGATGCGGTCGAAGCGGTGGCTGGCCGCCAGGCGCACCAGAATGATGCAGGCCATCTGCACCACGAAGAAAGCCCCCACCTCGGGCACCCCCAGGGTCTGGAAATAGGCCTTGGCCAGGAAGAACACCGCCGAGAACACCGTGATGTAGAGCGCGCACACCCCCAGCACCGCCGCCACGGGCGGGCGCGCCGCGCCCCGGGCCATGGCCCGGTAGCCCACGGGCGCGGGCGGCGCGTGGCGGCACGCCCCGGCGCGGCGGCCGATGATCGGGGCCACCACCAGGGCCGGGGCCAGGCACAGCGACATGGCCATGTACCCCTGGGCCAGTGTCCCGGCCCGGGCGAAGAGGGCGTCGAACACGGCGGGCACCACGCAGTAGGGCAGGAGCATGGCGATGGAATACATCCCGAAGGCCTGGGCGCTGCGCCCGGGCGGGATGCGCTCCACCAGGAGCGTCATGGCCGAGGCCGAAAGGAGGTAGACCCCCAGCCCGTTGGCCAGGCGCACGGCCAGGATCGACCACGGGTCGGCGGCCGCCAGGTAGGCCGATCCGCAAGCCATGAGCAGCACGGCCCCGGCGCAGGCGCGGCGCGAGGCGTTGGCCGTGGTGGTGGAGGGCGAGAGCGCCAGGTAGGCCGCGATGGTGGAGAGGGACGACGCGCCGATGAGCAGCCCGCGCCATCCCGGCTCGATGCCCAGGCGCGCCAGGTGCACGTCCAGGCTGTAGAACACCGTGTGGTTGCAGTAGGCCAGGAAGATGATGCAGCACAGGCCGAGGAAATCGGCGGTGAAGAGGGGCTCGCGGCCCTTGGCGGAGGTCATGGATCGGGTGCGTCGCGGTCCGGCGGGGGATCAGGCCTCCCGGGCCATGTTGTCCAGCAGGGTGAAGAGCATGGCCTCCAGCTCCGGCAGGTGGCTGGGGGCCAGGCGGCGCAGGGTGTCGGCGTCCTGCGTGAAGGGCCCGGGGTCCATCTCGTCGCCGCAGTGGGCGATCAGGGCCTCCATGCTCTCGGCGGTGGTCTCGAAGTGGAACTGGAGCCCGGCCAGCTTGCCGCCCACGCCGAAGGCCTGGTGGGCGCAGGCCTCGCTTGCGGCCAGCAGCGTGGCCCCCTTGGGCAGGGAGAAGGTCTCGCCGTGCCAGTGGAAGCCCGTGAAGCGCGCGGGGATGCCCCGCATGAGCGGCGAAGCCGCGGCCCAGGGCGAGGCCGAAAGAGGATGCCAGCCGATCTCGCGCTGCGCGTTCTTCGTCACGTGGCCGCCCAGCACCTCGGCGAGCAGCTGCGCGCCCAGGCACACGCCCAGCACGCTGCGGCCCCGGGCCACGGCCTGCTTCACGCAGCGCTTCTCGTCGGCCAGCCAGGGGAACTCGAGTTCGTCGTGCACGCTCATGGGGCCGCCCATCACCGCGAGCAGGTCGAACTCCCCGGGCTCGGGCAGGGCGTGGCCCGCGTGGAGCAGGCGGCGGTCCAGGTGGTGGCCCCGGCTTGAGGCCCAGACGGCGATGTTGGCGGGCCCCTCGAAGGGGACGTGCTCGATGGTGGCGATGCGCATGGTCGGCTCCTCGGTCCGGGTGATGGACCCGTTCGCGGCCCAGGTCAAGGGGGAACCTCCAGGGAACCCGGGCGGCGGGATTTGCGCGGAGCGCGCCCGGCTGCTATGCCTGGGCCGCCATGTCCCCGAGCTATTCTGTCATCGTGCCGGTTCTGGGCGAAGCGGCACGCATCAACCGCCTGGTGGACCACGTGCGCGCCGTGGGCTACGGACTGCCCGTGGAGATCGTGGTTGTGGACGGACGCCCCGGGGCCGACACCCTGGCCGCCCTGGACCGCCCCGGCGTAACGGCCCTGTGCGCCCCGCGAGGGCGCGCGCGCCAGATGAACGCCGGGGCGGCCGTGGCCGGCGGCGACGTGCTGGTGTTCCTGCACGCCGACTGCGCCCTGCCCGTCGGGGCCTTCGCCGCCATGGAGCGCGTGCTGGCCTCAGGACGCAGGGTCGGGGCCTTCGGCCTGGCCATCCGTTCGACGCGCTGGTCGCTGAAGCTCGTGGCGCTGGCGGCCACGCTGCGCTCGCGGATCACGGGCGTGCCCTACGGCGACCAGGCCATCTTCATGGAGCGCGCTGTTTTCCACGCCCTGGGCGGCTACGCGGACATCCCCATCCTGGAGGACGTGGACCTCTTGGCGCGCGCCCGCCGCGCCGGGATGCGCGCAGGCTTCGCCCGGGGCCGCTGCACGGCCTCGCCCCGGCGCTGGGAGGCCGACGGGGTCTGGCGGCGCACCTTCGCCAACTGGGGCATCATGGCCCGCTATCTGCTGGGGGCGTCCCCGGAGCGACTCGCCCGGGACTACCCGCCGCTTACCGAGGAGGACACACCGTGAACGCATTCGAGGAACTGGCCGGAGGGGCCATCCGGGCCGACGGCCTGGACGTGCTCCAGGTGAACGTGGGGCTTCGGTGCAACCTCTCCTGCACCCACTGCCATCTGGAGGCCGGTCCGGCCCGCGTGGAGCTCATGGACCGCGCCACCCTGAACAAGGCACTCGCCGCCGCCCTGGCCGTGAGGCCCGCCCTGGTGGACGTGACCGGCGGCTCGCCCGAGATGAACCCCGGCCTGCCGGACTTCCTGCGCGGGCTGCGGGGCGCGGGCCTGGCCGTGCAGGTGCGCAGCAACCTGGCCATCCTGGAGGAGCCGGGTTTCGAGGACTTCCCGGCCCTTTACCGGGAGCTGGAGGTGGGGCTGGTGGCCTCGCTGCCCTGCTACCTGGAGCAGAACGTGGACCCCATGCGCGGCGCCGGGGTCTACCGCAAGGTGCTCTCGGCCATGCGCCGCCTGAACGCCCTGGGCTACGCCGCGCCCGGCGGCCCGGCGCTGGACCTGGTGTTCAACCACCCCCTGGGGCCCTACCTGCCGCCCTGCCAGAAGAGCCTGGAGGACGCCTACCGCAAGGAGCTGGCCCCCCACGGCGTGGCCTTCTCGCGCCTGATCGCCATCGCCAACATGCCCCTGGGCCGCTACCTGGAGGAGCTGGAAGCCATGGGCCAGGCCCAGGACTACTGGAAGCTCCTGCGCGATTCCTTCAACCCCGCCACGCTGCCCGGGCTCATGTGCCGCCGCCAGGTGAACGTGGGCTGGGACGGGGCGCTCTACGACTGCGACTTCAACCAGGCCCTGGGCCTGCGCGTGAACCACGGCGCGCCCGACCACCTGGACGCCTTCGACCGCGAGGCCCTGGCCGGGCGCACGGTGGTCACCGGGGCGCACTGCCTGGGCTGCACGGCCGGCGCGGGGTCCAGCTGTCAGGGGGCGCTGGCCTGAGCGGCGGGATGACGGAGAAGAAGCCTCCGGCGGGCAAAGAGGGCTCCGCACTCAGCTTGATGACAAACCCTGAAGCGGGGTTTGTGGGAGCCGCTTACGGGCGGCAGAGCCGCCCTACTCCAGGCTGCGCTCCGCGCAGGGCTCCCCGGCGGGTGGGCCGTGCGGCCTGACGTCCGCCTGCTCCTGATGCTGCGCGCCCCCCTGGAGGGGCGCGTGAAGACCCGCTTGGCCCGCGACGTGGGCGACAGGGCGGCCCTGGCCCTCTACCGCGCCATGGTGGAGGACGTGCTGGAGGCCCTGGACGGGGCGGGCGCGCGGGTGGCGCTGCTGGTGGAGCCGGGCGCGGAGATTCCCTTGGTCCGCCGCTGGCTGGGAGAGGGCCGGGAGTGCGTGGCCCAGCGGGGCGCGCACCTGGGCGAGCGCCTGGAAAACGCCTTCGCCTGGGCCTTTGCGGCAGGCTGCGACGCGGCGGCCGCCGTGGGTTCCGACGTGCCGTGCCTCTCGCCCGGGGCCGCGGGGCTCCTGGTGGAGGGCCTGCGCGCGGGCCGCGCGTGTCTCGGCCCCTCCCCGGACGGCGGCTACTGGACCGTGGGCTTCACCCGGGGGAACTTCCTGCCCGAGGTCTTCCGGGACATGCCCTGGAGCGAGCCCGGCCTGCTGGCCCGCACCCTGGAGGTGATGGCCCCCCTCGATCCCTTCGTCCTGCCGGAACTGGCGGACGTGGACACCCTGGCCGACCTGGGCCGCGCCCTGGGGGCCTGTCCGGAGGGGCTGGCCCGGCGCACGCGGGCTGCGGCGCGGGCGGCGGGGCTGCCTCCCGCCGCCCCCGGCCAGGTCCCCGGGCAATAGACGGAACCCGGCCCGGAGCGCGGCCAGGAGCGCGGTTCGGAACTTGGCCCGGGACCCGGGCAGGCCCGCAACCCTGCCCGTGCGAGAGCCGGAGCGCAGGGCGAGGGCGCGGGACGAAGTGAGACCCCGAACGCTGACCGGAGCGCAGGGCGAAGAGCGGACCGGATGGAGGCCGGAGGGCAGGGTGGTGAGGGGGGGCCGGAACCGCTCCCGGCTCAGCGGCCTGGCGGCGGCCCGTTCACGGACCAGTCGTAGGGCAGGAACTTCAGCGTAACGGCCTGCGGGTCCAGGACCGCCAGCTGTCCGGCCAGCTCCGGCGGGGCGTGGCGGGCCACGAAGGCGATCACGCCCGGCTTGCCGCCGAAATCATCGGAATACCAGTCGAAGATGGCGCTCACGTGGAGCGTCGCGCCTTCCAGGCGCGCCCGGTCCGGCACCGAGAGCATGGCCCTGGCCGCGCGGTCCAGCTGTTCGTCCAGGCGCGCGGCCTCGAAGGGCTCCCCGGCCAGGGGCGGGCAGCCTCGCGAGGCGCAGTTGAGGGCCGCGTGCACGCGCGACTCCCCGAAGCGCGGGCGCAGGAAGCCGTGCTCCAGTTCGTCCAGGGTCATCAGGCCCCGGGCCGTGCGCACGAAGCGGATCTTCCAGGGCGAGCCGAAGAGCCCCCCGATGTCGCGGATGGAGGCCACGGGCCAGTGGTCGCGCACCAGGGCCAGGGTGGCGGCGTTGTAGAGGTTGACGGCGGCGGCCAGGGCCTGCGCGCGGGGCAGGGCTTCCAGGTCCACGGCGGCCATGCCCTCCAGGTAGGCGTCCAGGTCCGCCCGGTCGGCCTTGAGGGCGGGGTAGTCCACGAGGCCGCCGCGCACGTGGGCCGCGAGCACCCGGGCGTACGGGGCGTCGTCTGCGGCCCGGGCCGGGGGGGCGCAGCACAGGCAAAGCGCCAGCAGGGCGGCCAGGAGGCGCGCCGTCGGGGCGAAGCCGAACACGCCAGAGCCGGGCACGCCAGAGCCGGGCACGACCGGACCAGACATGACCGGACCAGACGCGATGGGACGGGGCGCGGTGGAGAAGGGCGCGGCCGGGCGATCCGTCACGGCTTCTGCGTGGGCAGTTCCAGCACCAGGCGCTCCAGCGACATCCACGCGGCCTGACCCTCCAGGCCCTCGAAGCCGAGCACGTGGCCGCCCAGGGTGCGGTCCTCGCTGACGAAGTGGACGTGCCATCCCGCCACCCAGCCGCCGCCGGGGCGGGCCGGGCCGCGCAGGGCCACCAGGGTGCCCCGGGCGTTCGCGATGGTCTTCACGTGCTGGGTCTTGAGGGCGTCGGTGAGGTGGGGCCAGGGCTGGGCGTAGCCCGGCACGCTGCGGATGGTCAGGCTCTTGAATCCGGCGTCCACGCGGGCTGCCGCGAAGCCGCCCTTGGGCAGGCGGGCGTCCAGCCACTGGGTCAGGGCGGCCATGTGGGGCATGTCCTTCACGGCCTCCCGGCCCTGGGCCTTGAAGGTGACCAGATTTGCGAAGGGCGAGAGCGCGTCCATGGAGGGCCGCGTCAGGTTGCACTGGCCGTCGGCGCGGTAGAACACGCCGTCCACCACCACCATCTCGCCGTCCAGGCCGTGCAGGGTGCCCAGGCCGAAGTCGCCGCTTTTGGCCAGCTCCTTCAGGGGGCGCGTGCCCTGGTAGTCGCCCAGGGCGAACACCTCGAAGTCGCCCAGCTGGTAGACGGCCGGGGGCTGCTTGGGGGTGCAGGCGGCCAGGAGCAGGGCCAGGATCAGGCCCGGAAGGAGCCGGGCGGCGGTGGACGGGAGCGGGCTGCGGCTGGGCATGGGGCCTCCGGTCGGGGCCGGAGGAGGGCCGGGGTGCGTCCGGCGCGCTACGGCCCGCGCGCGTCCGGCCGTGGCGCGCGCGGGGCGTTGAGGGCGATGCCTTGCTAGCCGATGGCCCCTTCCCGGGCGAACTTCGGCTCGTGCAGGGGGATGATGATGTCGGCCATGTCGCGGCACTTGAGCACGATATCGTAGGCTTCCTTGAGGTCCAGGCAGGTGGAGGGGGGGATCACCTCCATGCCCAGGCCTTTCACTTCCTTGGCGGGGTAGAAGTTGTCCATGATGCAGCAGAAGCCCGTGATGAGCGCCTTGCCCTTGGCCGTCTCGATGAGCACGCTCATGGAGCCCTCGGTGTGTGCCGGGGTGTGGATCATGGTGATGCCGGGGACCACTTCGGTGTCCTCGGAGAGGGTCTTGATCTGTCCGTTCTCCTCCACGTCGAGGATGAAGTCCTCCTGGTAGCGGTAGTCCAGGGGATGGGGGTCGTGCACCACTTCCATTTCCTTCTCGTGGACATAGAAGGTGGCGTTGGTGAACTTGTAGTCGTTTTCGCAGTGGTCGCGGTGCAGGTGGGTGTGGATCACGATGTCGATGTCCTCGGGGGTGAGGCCGTGGCGGGCCAGGCCTTCCTCGATGGTCTCGATCTTGGCCCCGATGAACTCCTCGCGGTCGGGGCTGACGATGGGCCGGAGTTCCCCGGTGTCCACCAGGATCTTCTTCTCGCCGCCCAGCACGAGCCAGGCGTAGAGGGGGATCACGTAGGGCGTGCCCATCTCCTGCTGGTAAGTCATGAAGCCTTTGTCGAAACGCTTGGAACCCACCACGAGGGGGTGGATGGTGTATTTGGCGGACATGTTCGCTCCGGGGTTGTCGTTGATTGGCCGTGAGATAGCCATTCCGGCGGGCCCAGGCAAGCCCGGAGGATGCCCAAAGCCTCCGCCGGGGCTTGCCTGTGCCGTCGAAACGGCCTAAGGGGACGGCTTGCGGTCCGCCGGACCCTCCGCCTACCGGAGCACGCCATGAGCAATCCCCGCCAAGAACCCCAAGGACGACTCGAAGACTACATGGGCCGCACAGGCCAGGCCGGACTCGCGGTCTATCTCGCCTCGCGCGCGTCGAGCCCCTTGCGCTACGCCCTGGAGCAGACCGCCCAGGCCCTGGTCGGCTGGCTCCCCGGGCTGCCCGGCATGGCCCTGCGCGGCGCGCTCTACCGCCCGCTCCTGGGGGCCTGCGCCTCCACCCCAGTGTTCGAGTCCGGCGCGGAGCTCCTGCACATGGACTCCATCCGGCTGGGCCGCAGCGTCTACGTGGACCGCCTCGCCCGGCTGCACGCCTCCGCCGCCGCCATCGAGCTGGGCGACTGCACCCGCGTGATGCGCGCGGCCTACCTGTGCACCTTCACCTCCGATTCGCGCCCCGGCGAGGGCATCGTCACCGGCGCGCGCTGCTGGATCGGCGTGAACGCCGTGCTGGCCTCGGGGCAGGGGGGCATCACCCTGGGCGAGCAGGTGCTCATCGGCCCCGGGGCCATGATCGTCACCGGCGACCACGACTTCCGCCGCCTGGACCTGCAGGCCGTGGAGCGCGCCTACACCGGCCGCCCCGTCACCGTGGGCGACAACGTCTGGATCGGCGCGGGAGCGGTGCTCCTGGGCGGCGTGACCGTGGGCCGCGACGCCGTGATCGCCGCGGGGGCCGTGGTCACCCGCGACGTGCCACCGCGCAGCGTGGCGGGCGGCGTGCCCGCGAAAATCATTTCCGACATCGAGCAAGGAGCCGGGTCTTGAAAATCCTCCTCATGAACGTCCCGGACCTGAGCATCGCCAAGACCTCCAGCTCCTGGCAGCTCGAAGCCTCCGACATCGGCATCTTTCCGCCCATCGGGATCATGTACCTGGCCGGGGCGTTGCGCGCCCACGGACGCCACGAGGCCGTGCTCCTGGACACCATCCTGGAGCGCATGAACCACGCCGAGGTGGTCAGGAAGGCCCTGGAGATCAGGCCCGACGTCATCGGCATGACCGTCTACACCCCCAACCTCCACGACGCCCTGGCCCTCACCCGCAGGCTGCGGGAAGCGCTGCCCGGCGTCCCCCTGGTCTGGGGAGGCCCCCACGCCGACCTTTTCCCCAACGAAAGCCTCACCCACGACTGTGTGGACTACCTCGTGCTGGGAGAGGCCGAACACACCCTGCCGCGCTTTCTCGACGCCCTCGAAGACCGCACGCCCCTGGCCGACATCCCCGCCCTGGTCTTCCGGGGCCTGGACGGCGCGCCCGTGTTCACAGGCCCCGCCGGGTTCGTGAAGGACATCGACTCCCTGCCATTCCCGGCCTTCGACGCCCTGGACTACAGGCGCTACTATTCCGCCATCGGCACGGGCCAGCCCGTGGGCACCATCTGCTCCTCGCGCGGGTGCCCCTTCAACTGCACCTTCTGCTGCCGCCCCTATTCCTCCTACCGCACGCGCTCCGTGGAAAACATCATGGAGGAGATGGAGGCCTACCACGGCCGGGGCATCCGGGAATTCTTCTTCTTCGACGATCTCTTCAACGCCACGGCCAAGCGCGTGCGCGCCATCGCCCAGGCCATCCTGGACCGGGGGTGGAACATCACCTGGGCCTTCCGGGGCCGCGTGGACGCCATCGACGAGGAAATGCTCGCCCTGGCGCGGCGCTCCGGCTGCCGCCAGATCCTCTTCGGCGTGGAAACCTCCACCGACGAAGGCCTGCGCGACATCAACAAGAAAATCACCATCGCCCAGGTGCGCCGGGCCATGAAGATGTGCCGCAAGGCGGGCATCGTCACCAGCACCAACTGGATCATCGGCTTCCCGCACCACAAGACCCGCGAAGACGTGCTCCACCTGATAGAGACCGCCGTTTCCATCGACTCGGACTTCGCCCAGTTCAACATCCTCATCGTCTACCACGGCACGAAGATCTTCGAGGACGGCGTGCGAAAGGGCCTCTTCCCCGCCGACATCTGGCGCGCCCAGGCCCTGGACCCCGTGCCCAACTTCGTCGAGCCCATCTGGGAGGAACGCCTCTCCCGCGACGAGCTTTCCAAGCTCCTCAAGCGCTGCTACATGCGCTTCTACTTCCGGCCCATGCCCATCCTGCGCAAGGTCCTGAGCCTGCGCAATCCCCGGCAGTTCATGCTCTACGCCAAGGGGGCGCTCAAGCTCCTGGGCATCGGGCAGGGACGCCCCAAGGACGAAGCCTAGCCCCGCCATCCGACACTGACCAAGGAGCGCCCATGCGCGAACAATTTCTCACCCAGCTGGACGAGACCCTCGAACAGATCCGCCGCGACGGCCTCTTCAAGGGCGAACGCGTGCTCGCCGGGCCACAGGCCGCCCTTGTGCGCCTGGAGGACGGCCGCGAAGTGCTCAACTTCTGCGCCAACAACTACCTGGGCCTCGCGGGCGACCCCCGCATGATCCAGGCCGCCAAGGACGGGCTCGACCGCTACGGCTTCGGCATGGCCAGCGTGCGCTTCATCTGCGGCGCGCAGACCGTGCACAAGGCCCTGGAAAAAGCCCTCTCGGACTTCCTCCAGACCGAGGACACCATCCTCTATTCCAGCTGCTTCGACGCCAACGCCGGCCTCTTCGAAACGCTCCTGGGACCCGAGGACGCCATCGTCTCCGACGCGCTCAACCACGCCTCCATCATCGACGGCGTGCGCCTGTGCAAGGCCAAACGCTACCGCTACGCCAACAACGACATGGCCGACCTGGAAAAACAGCTCGTCCAGGCCCGCGCCGACGGCGCGCGCCACATTCTCGTCGCCACCGACGGCGTGTTTTCCATGGACGGCGTGGTGGCCGACCTGGACGCCCTCTGCGACCTGGCCGACAAGCACGGCGCGCTCACCATGGTGGACGACTCCCACGCCGTGGGCTTCGTGGGTCGGCACGGCCGGGGCTCCGTGGAACTGCGCGGCGTGCTGGGGCGCGTGGACGTGATCACCGGCACACTCGGCAAGGCCCTGGGCGGCGCCTCCGGCGGCTACACCTCCGGCCGCCGCCAGATCGTGGACCTGCTGCGACAGCGCTCCCGGCCCTATCTCTTCTCCAATAGCCTGGCCCCGGCCATCGCCGCCGCCACCCTGCGCGTGCTGGAACTGCTGGCCTCCCCCGAAGGCGCGGCACTGCGCGCGCGCCTGGAAGCCAACGCCGCGCTCTTCCGCAAACTCATGGAAGGCCACGGCTTCACCCTGGCCGGAGCGGGACACCCCATCATCCCCGTCATGCTGGGCGACGCCGCCCTGGCGGGCCGCATGGCCGCCGCCATGCTGGAGGAAGGCGTCTACGTCACCGGGTTCTCCTACCCCGTCGTTCCCCTGGGCAAGGCCCGCATCCGCACCCAGATGAGCGCCGCCCACACCACCGAACACGTGGAACAGGCGGCGGCGGCCTTCGCCAAGGTCGGCAAGGCCCTGGGCGTGATTTAGCGGCGGGAGTCTGCTGCTGTGCTGGCGGGGGGCCTGCACCCGGGGACAAGACACGATGGCGTGCCCGGGGGAGCCCGCGAAGCAACTCGGGAGTGCAGAGGGCGAAGCCCTTTGCCCGCCGGAGGCTTCTCCCCAGACGGCCCTGTCGCCCGCGTATGCCGTGCCTGGCGAAGCTCTGGCGCAACGACAATCAACCAGACCGCTGAAGCGGGAGGACATAGCATGAGAGCATTGGTCAAAACCGGCCCTGGCGAGGGGCTTGAGCTCCAGCGCGTGAAGAAGCCCGAGCCCGGGCACAACGACGTGCTGATCAAGATCAGGAAGACGGCCATCTGCGGCACGGACGTGCACATCTGGAAGTGGGACGAGTGGGCGGCCAGGACGATTCCCGCGCCCATGGTGGTGGGCCACGAGTACGTGGGCGAGGTGGTGGCCGTGGGCCAGGAGGTGCGCGGTTTCCAGGTGGGCGACCGGGTTTCGGGCGAGGGCCACGTGACGTGCGGCTTCTGCCGCAACTGCCGCGCGGGACGCAGGCATCTGTGCCGC
This sequence comes from Fundidesulfovibrio magnetotacticus, assembly GCF_013019105.1. Classification (NCBI taxonomy): domain Bacteria; kingdom Pseudomonadati; phylum Thermodesulfobacteriota; class Desulfovibrionia; order Desulfovibrionales; family Desulfovibrionaceae; genus Fundidesulfovibrio; species Fundidesulfovibrio magnetotacticus. The sequence continues at coordinate 96,861 of NZ_BLTE01000007.1, read as the reverse complement.
AACACGGTGGGCGTGGGCGTGAACCGTCCCGGGTGCTTCGCGGACTACCTGGCGATTCCGGCGTTCAACGCCTTCAAGATCCCCGACGGCATCGAAGACGACCTGGCCGCGATTTTCGATCCGTTCGGCAACGCGGCGCACACGGCGCTGTCGTTCGATCTGGTGGGCGAGGACGTGCTCATCACGGGCGCGGGCCCCATCGGAATCATGGCGGTGGCCATCGCGCGCCATGCCGGGGCGCGTCACGTGGTGATCACGGACGTGAACCCCTACCGCCTGGGCCTGGCGGAGAAGATGGGGGCCACGCGGGCGGTGAACGTGCTGGAGCGCGGGCTGCCCGAGGTGATGGCGGAGCTGGGCATGACGGAGGGCTTCGACGTGGGCCTGGAGATGTCGGGCGCGCCGAGGGCGTTCGAGTCCATGCTGGAGAACATGAACCACGGCGGCCGCGTGGCGCTTCTGGGCATTCCGCCCAAGTCCACGGCCATCGACTGGAACCACGTGATTTTCAAGGGACTTGTGATCAAGGGCATCTACGGCCGCGAGATGTTCGAGACGTGGTACAAGATGACGGCCATGCTCCAGAGCGGGCTGGACATCCGCCCGGTGATCACCCACCGCTTCCCGGTGGAGGAATACGCGTTGGGCTTCGAGGCGATGATCGGCGGCCAGAGCGGGAAGGTGATCCTGGACTGGAGCGCGTAGCCCGGGCGGCCCCGCACGGGGCGCACCGGATCGGAAACGATGCTGCGCGAAGCGCAGCCTGGAGCAGGGCGGCTTTGCCGCCCGTAAGCGTATCTCACAAACCCCGCTTCGGGGTTTGTCATCAAGCTAACGGGCGGCCATGGCCGCCCGTTTTTCTTGGAGTGCGTTTCGAAATGAACGATGGATTTGGACCGCAAATCAGTCTTGATTTAAGCATGATAAATGTTAATGGATCACGTGGTGGCTTCGATATGAAGAACGTGTCGAGCGTTTTGTGGCGAAGGCTCACAGGCTTGCATCGGTTCAACGTGTAAGAAATTGCGGTGACTGGATGTTCAAGAGGCTTGGCGTCAAGCTGGTCGCGATCATGGTGATGTCCTTGGTCCCCGTGGTGTGCGCCTTCGTGTTCGCCGCATACAGGCTCAAGGAAGAGTCGATTCTTACGGCCAATTATCGGATACTGCACGTCTCGCACGAGCTGAAGCACTCGCAGATGGCGCTCGTCGGGGAGATCAAGGAGACGTTACTCCTGTTCTCCCAGGACAAAAGGGTCCGCGGGGGGGAGCTGGAGCGGATGCGGGAGATCTTCCGCAGCCTGTTGATGCAGCACGCGAACATCTACAGCAACATCTTCTATTGCGACATCGGGGGGAACATCGTCGTCTCGGCCCGGGATTTGGCCGGGAGCATGAATTCCCGGGAAAGGAAGTATTTCCGCGACGCCGTGGAGTCCCGGAAGTTTTCCACGGGCGAATATCTCGTGGGACGTGTGACGGGGAACCCCGTGTTCCATTATTCCTATCCCGTCCTGGACGACGCGGGGGCGGTTTCGGGAGTGTTGGTGCTCTCGGTGAACCTGAACTACCTCATGGACCGCTTCGAGGACATCCCGCTTCCTCCCGGCTCCTTCGTGCGCGTGTTGGACCACCAGGGGATGAGCCTGTTTCGCATTCCCGTGGACGACGCCAACTATCCCCAGGGTTCGCGGCTGGCCGAAGCGTTCTGGCGGCGCATACACTCGGAGAAAGGCGAGGGCACCTTCCTGTCCAAAGGTTCCGACGGCGTGGAAAAGCTCTACGCCTACACGAGCGTCTCCCTGGACGATGGCAAGGAACCCTACATGCACTTCCTCTTCGGCATCCCCACGGAGGAAATCTACGCCGGCGCAAACCAGTTGACGGTCGTCATGCTCGCCGCATTCGGCGCGGGGCTGGCGCTGGTGGTGCTCATCTACGCCTACGGTTCCCGGAAGCTGCTCACGGAGCGCATCGAGGCCCTGGCCAGGGCCATGGACTCCGACGTCGCCGTGGAGAGCTTGCCCGTGCAGGACAACCACGCCGACGAGATCAGCGACCTCGGCAAGGCCTTCGCGGACATGAAACGGCGGACGCAGGAATACGCGGCCGAGGCCATCCGCTCGCGCAACGCGGCCCAGCAGGCCGACCGCGCCAAGAGCGAGTTCCTGGCCAACATGAGCCACGAAATCCGCACGCCCTTCAACGGCATCATGGGCATGCTCCAGCTCTGCCAGGAGACGCGGCTGACGCCCGAGCAGACCCAGTACGTGTCCATGGCCCTGGAGTCGTCCCGGAAGCTGATGCGGCTGGTCAACGACATCCTGGACCTGGCGCGCATCGAGCAGGGCGGCGAAGTGTTGTGCGTTTCCACCTTCAGCCTGGCGGAGCTGGTGAATGAGCTGGACGCCCTGTTCAGGGTCCAGGCCTCCGAAAAGGGGTTGTTCCTGCGCTGGAGCATGGAGCCCGGCGTGCCGGACATGCTGCAGGGCGACGAAGTGAAGTTCCGGCAGGTGCTCTTCAACCTGATAGGCAACGGGTTCAAGGCCACGGAATCGGGCGGGGTGAGCGTGCGCTTCTCGCGCCTGGAGGGCGGGGAAAGGCCTGGAACCGTGCGGCTGCTGGCGTGCGTGGAAGACACGGGGCGGGGAATCGCGGACAATGATCTCCCCAGGCTCTTCGAAAAGTTCACCCAGGTTGACGGCTCCTACACGCGCCGTTCGGGCGGCGCGGGCCTGGGGCTGGCCATCGTGAAGCGTCTGGTGGTGTTGCTGGAGGGCACGCTCTGCATTTCTTCGGTGGTGGGCAGGGGCACGCAGTGCTATCTCTCGCTGGCCTTCTCGCCCGGCCGCGAGCATGCGCCGGGCGAGGCCACTGCCCCCCGTCCCCGGGAACCGCTGCCGCGCCCGGCCCTGCGGGTGCTCCTGGCCGAGGACGAGCGCATCAACCAGGCCACGGTGAAGGCCTTCCTGGGCAAGGAGGGCTGGAGGGTGGACGTGGCCCGGACCGGACGCGAGGCCCTGGACTGCCTGGAGTCCGCGCCCTATGACGTGGTGCTCATGGACGTGCAGATGCCGGAGATGGACGGACTCCAGGCCTTGCGGGCCATCCGAGAGGGGGGCAGGCCCTACGCCTCGGTGCCGGTGATCGTGCTGACGGCCCACGCCATGCTGGGCGACAAGGAAGCGATCCTCGAAGCGGGGGCCACGGCCTACCTGGCCAAGCCCGTTGACCTCAAGCAGCTGGTCAGGACCATCCTGGATTGCCTGGCCGGGCGATAGGCCCGGACGACAGGACCGCCCGGGGCGGCTGCTCATCCGCCTCCCTGGCCAGCAGGGGCCGGGACAGGCCCTCCTGTGCGCAGTCCTGCAGCCGTCGTCTTCATCCGTTGCTCTCCATCCCCTCAATCCGCCACGTTTTCCTTTTTCTGTGAATCCCGACCGGAATCGGATTGACAAAATTCCTTCCTCCGCATAAACGTGCCGGAAATTGATTACGCCGTTTCGCTGGGAGTAACGATGCCCACGCCGGACAACACAGCCGCCCCTCTGCGGCAGGCCGCCGCCGAGGAAACGAAGCCCGCGCGCGCCAAGGACAACGCCTCGGAGACCCTGGCCAAGGGTCTGCGCATCCTCGACATCTTCGGCATCGATGACTCCGGGTTCACCCTGAGCCAGATCGCCGCCCGGGTGCACCTGAACAAGACCAGCGTCTACCGCTACGTGAACACCTTCCGGGAGCTGGGCTACCTGCGCCGGGACGAGCGCACCGGGCTCTACCACCTGGGCGTGCGCTCCCTCTCGCTGGCCTACACCATCGTGGAAAAGTCCGAGATGGTGCAGCTGGTGAAGCCCTTCGTGCTGGAGGCCAACCGCAAGCACGGCGTCCACGTGGACGTGGGCCTGGTGAAGGGCGACGCCATCTACCTGATCTACCGCCACGAATCCAAGGACACCTCGGTGTTCCGCTCCTTCTCCTACTCCTCCGACCTCTACTACCTGGCCACCGGCAAGGCCGCCATGGCGTTCATGGAGCAGGACGAGCTTTCAGCCCTGCTGGACCGCCTGGACCTGGCCGCCAAGACCGACAAGACCCTCACGGACCGCGATTCCCTGCTCAAGGAGCTGGAGCGCGCCCGCGAGCAGGGCTACTGCGTGAACAACGAGGAGTTCGTTCCCGGGCTCATCGCCATCGGCGCGCCGCTGTTCTCGCTGCGCACCGGCAAGGCCATCGGCGGCGTGAGCTTCGACTCCACCACGGACCAGTTCTCCATGAAGGAGTTCGAGGCGCGCTTCTCGGGCTACCTTGTGGAGCTTGCCAAGAAGATATCGGCGGTGGTCTCGCTCTAGCGCGGCCCCGGCGACGGCTTAACCCATCCGGCGGCCGAGGGGCCTGCCGGCAACACCAGACATGGAGGCAGTTTGATGAAACGGATTCTCGCTCTGTGCATGGCCATGATCCTCGCCATGGCCACCTTCGCCTGGGCCGCGGACGACACCGTCCGCATCGGCGTGTTCCTGCCCCTGACCGGCCAGAACGCCTTCGGCGGCCAGCTGGAGCTTGAGGGCGTGCAGATGGCCCACAAGGAAGCCGGCACGGTCCTGGGCAAGAAGGTCGAGCTTTTCGTGGTGGACAACAAGTCCGACAAGGTTGAGGCCGCCAACGCCACCAAGCGCCTGATCGAGAAAGAGAAGGTGCAGGCCATCATCGGCACCTACGGCTCCTCCCTGGCCATGGCCGGCGGCGAGCACTCCGAGAACGCCGGAATCCCCCAGGTGGGCACCAGCTGCACCAACCCCCTGGTGACCCAGGGCAAGAAGTACATCTTCCGCGTGTGCTTCATCGACCCCTTCCAGGGCGCCGGCGCGGCCACCTACGCCGCCAAGACCCTGGGCTTCAAGAAGGCCGCCATGCTGGTGGACGTGGCCAACGACTACTCCGTCGGCCTCTCCAACTTCTTCAAGAAGTCCTTCACCAAGCAGGGCGGACAGATCGTGGCCACCCTCAACTACCAGTCCGGCGACCAGGACTTCACCGCCCAGCTGACCAAGATCATCGCCGAGAAGCCCGATGTCCTCTTCATCCCTTCCTACTTCGCCGAGGGCGCCATCATCATGAAGCAGGCCAAGGAGCTGGGCGCCACCTTCAAGATCATGGGCGGCGACGCCATGGACAACCCCGAGATCACCAAGATCGGCGGCAAGGCGGTCGAGGGCTTCGTGCACACCACCTTCCCCTACGATCCTTCCATGAAGGAAATGAACCCCGTGGCCAAGAAGTTCACGGATGACTGGAAGAAGACCCACTCCGCCGACAAGGAGCCCAACGTCAACGCCGCCCTGGGCTACGACGCCTACATGATCATCATCGACGCCATCAAGCGCGCCGGCAAGGCCGACCCCGCCGCCATCACCAAGGCCCTGGCCGAGACCAAGGGCTTCGTGGGCGTCACCGGCGCCACCACCATCAACGAGACCCACGACGCCGAAAAGCCCGTAGGCCTGGTGATGATCCAGGACGGCAAGAAGGTCTACACCGGCGAGATCACTCCCGACCTGTAAAGGCGGCGGCGGGAAGCCTCCGCCAGCCCCTTGATCCGTGACCCGCGAGCGGGGTCCGCCTTCGGGCGGGCCCCGCATGCGGGAGGCTCCCGGCACGCCGGGAACCCCGCGCGCCGCTCCCCGACGGCGCAAGCGCCCAAGGGCGCGCGGCCCGAACAAAGGACTTTCCATGAACGTCGAACAGTTCATCCAGCACGCCCTGAACAGCCTGACCCTGGGCAGCCTCTACGCGCTCATCGCCATCGGCTACACCATGGTCTACGGCATCCTGCGTCTCATCAACTTCGCCCACTCCGAGATCTTCATGCTGGGCGCGTATTTCGTCTTCTGGGGCGTCACGCTTTTCGCCCTGCCCTGGCCGGTGGCCATCGTGCTCTCCATCGCGGTCACGGCGCTCACGGGCGTTTTGGTGGACCGCATCGCCTACCGGCCCCTGCGCGACGCGCCGCGCATCTCGGCGCTCATCAGCGCCATCGGCGTCTCGTTCTTCCTGCAGAACGTGGCCATCGTGTTCTTCCAGGCCATTCCCCGCGCCGTGTACCGGCCCGAGTGGATGGAAGACCCCCTCATCTGGGGCAACGTGCGCGTTTTGCCCATCACGCTCTTCGTGCCGGTGCTTTCGGTGGCGCTCATGCTGGCCCTGCTCTGGGTGGTCTACCGCACCAAGACCGGCCTGGGCATGCGCGCCATCAGCAAGGACATCGAGACGAGCTACCTGATGGGCGTGCCGGTCAACCGCGTCATCGCGGTCACCTTCGGCATCGGCTCGGCCCTGGCGGCGGCCTCGGGCATCATGTGGGCCCTGCGCTACCCGCAGCTGCAGCCCGTGATGGGGGCCATCCCCGGCTTCAAGGCCTTCATCGCGGCCGTGTTCGGCGGCATCGGCTCCATCCAGGGCGCGGTGGTGGGCGGCGTGGTCCTGGGCTTCATCGAGATCATGACCGTGGCCTTCTTCCCCGACCTGGCCGGCTACCGCGACGCCTTCGCCTTCGTGCTGCTCATCGGGGTGCTCCTGATCAAACCCACCGGCCTGTTCGGTGACAAGGCCGAGGAGAAGGTGTGATGAAACGCTCCACCACCACCCTGCTCAACGTGGCGGCCGTGGCCCTGGTGGGCCTCTTCACGGCCTGGGCCCAGGCCAGCCTGGACGGCTACTCGGTCCAGATTCTCAACCTCATCGCCGTGAACATCATCCTGGCCCTGTCGCTCAACCTGATCTACGGCTTCACCGGGCTCTTCAGCCTGGGTCACGCCGGGTTCATGGCCATCGGAGCCTACGTCTGCTCCATCCTGATCATGACCGCCGAGCAGAAGGAGATGCTCTTCATCCTGGGCGACCCCGCCCCCTGGGTGCTGGCGGCGCACGCCCCCTTCGTGGTGGCCGTGCTGGCCGGCGGGCTCGTGGCGGCGCTCTTCGGCGCGCTCATCGGGCTGCCGCTCTTGAAGCTGGGAGACGACTACCTGGGCATCGCCACCCTGGGCTTCGCCGAGATCGTGCGCGTGGCCGCCACCAACATGAGTTCCGTGACCAACGGCGCGCTGGGCTTCAAGGGCATCCCCGCCTACGCCAACCTCTGGTGGAACGTGGCCTGGTGCCTGGTGACGCTCTACGTGATCGTGAAGCTCCTGGGGAGCAACACCGGCAACGTGCTCAAGGCCATCCGCGACAACGAGGTGGCGGCCAAGGCCATGGGCGTGGACGTGTTGCGCATGAAGCTGCTCTCCTTCACGGTGGGCTCCTTCTTCGCGGGCGTGGGCGGGGCGCTGCTGGCCAGCCTGCTCACCACCATCGACCCCAAGATGTTCCTCTTCACGCTCACCTTCAACGTGTTGATGATCGTGGTCACGGGCGGCCTGGGCTCCCTGACGGGCTCGGTGCTGGCGGGCGTGGGCATCACGGTGCTGCTCGAGTGGCTGCGCGTGGTGGAGAACCCGGTGAGCTTCGCGGGCATCGAGATCGCGGGCATCCCCGGCATGCGCATGGTGGTGTTTTCGCTCGCGCTCATCGTGATCATCCTCTTCAGGCGCGAGGGCCTCATGGGCATGCGCGAGATCACCTGGGAGGGCATGGCCCGCGCGTTGCGGGGCAAGGGGGTGGCGAAATGAGCGACTACGTCCTGGAAACCCGGGGCCTGACCATGCGCTTCGGCGGCCTCACCGCCGTGAACGGTTTCAGCGTCCAGCTGGCCCAGGGGAGCATCGGCGGGCTCATCGGCCCCAACGGCGCGGGCAAGACCACCTGCTTCAACATGATCACCGGCTTCTACCGCCCCACCGAGGGCACGGTGCTCCTGGACGGCAGGGGCCTCACGGGCATGTCGCCCGACAAGGTGTGCGCGGCGGGCATCGCCCGCACCTTCCAGAACATCCGGCTCTTCGGCAACGCCACGGTGCTGGAGAACGTGATGGTGGCCGCCCACGTGCGCCAGCGCTCCAGCTGGCTGGGGGCCGTGTTCTGCACCCCCGGCGCGCGCCGCGAGGACAAGGAGATCCGCCAGCGCGCCCTGGAGCTTCTGGGCGTGGTCGGCCTGGCGGGCCTGGCCCACGAGCAGGCCTCCGGCCTGCCCTACGGCGCGCAGCGCAGGCTGGAGATCGCCCGCGCCCTGGCCACCAACCCCAGGCTCCTGCTCCTGGACGAACCGGCCGCGGGCATGAACCCCCAGGAGACCCTGGAACTCATGGACTTCGTGCGCGACATCCGCGACCGCTTCGAGCTCACGGTGCTGCTCATCGAGCACGACATGAAGCTCGTCATGGGCATCTGCGAGCGCATCTGGGTGCTGGACTACGGCGTGACCATCGCCGTGGGCGACCCCGGGGAGATCAAGTCCGATCCCAAGGTCATCGAGGCCTACCTGGGCGAGGAGGCCCACTGCGATGCTTAAGGTGCAGGACCTTCACGTGCACTACGGCGGCATCCACGCCCTCAAGGGCGTGAGCCTGGAAGCGCCCCAGGGCAAGGTGGTCACGCTCATCGGGGCCAACGGGGCGGGCAAGTCCAGCACGCTGCGCGCCATCGCGGGGCTCCTCAAGAACAAGAAGGGGTCCATCTCCTACAACGGCAAGGACATCGGGGCCATGAACCCGGTGGAGGTGGTCAAGTCGGGCATCGCCATGTCGCCCGAGGGCAGGCGCATCTTCCCCCACCTCACGGTGTACGAGAACTTCATGCTCGGGGCCTACTCCCGCGAGGACAAGGACGGCATCGCCCGCGACCTCAAGTGGGTCTACGAACTCTTCCCCCGCATGTACGAGCGCCGCGAGCAGAAGGGCGGCACCCTTTCCGGCGGCGAGCAGCAGATGCTCGCCGTGGGCCGCGCCCTCATGAGCGCCCCCGAGGTGCTCATGCTCGACGAGCCGAGCCTGGGCCTGGCCCCCATCCTGGTGCGCGACGTCTTCGAGATCATCAAGGCCATCAACGAGAAGGGCATGACCGTGCTCCTGGTGGAGCAGAACGCCTTCGCCGCGCTCAAGGTGGCCCACTACGCCTACGTGCTGGAGACCGGACGCATCGTGCTGGAGGGCACGGGCCACGAGCTCTCCTGCGACCAGCGCGTGCGCGAGGCCTACCTGGGCGGCTGAACCCCGCCCCGGAGCGCTCCTTCCACACCTTCCACGGGCGCGCGGGGGCTCCCCCGCGCGCCCAAACCATCACGGGCAGGCACATGGACGAGACCACCCCCCCCAGGGCCTCCAGGCAGCAGCGCGTGGAGCGCGACTCCCTGGGCGAGATGAGCGTCCCCGCCGGGGCGCTCTACGGCATCCAGACCATGCGCGCCGTGCGCAACTACCCCATCACCGGGGTGCACATCTCCCACTACCCGGAGTTCATCAAGGCCCTGGCCGCCGTGAAGAAGGCCGCCGCACTGGCCAACGAGCGCATGGGCCTGCTGGACGCCGAGCGCGCCGGGGCCATCCGCGAGGCCTGCGCCCTGCTCCTGGCGGGAAGGTACCGCGCCCACTTCCCCGTGGACGTGATCCAGGGCGGCGCGGGCACCTCCACCAACATGAACGTCAACGAGGTGGTGGCCAACCTGGCCCTGGAGATCCTGGGCAGGCCGCGCGGCGACTACGCCTTCCTGCACCCCCTCAACCACGTGAACCTCTCCCAGTCCACCAACGACGTCTACCCCTCGGCCCTGCGCCTGGCCCTGGTGATGATGGGGCGCGACCTGCACAAGGCCATGGGGCGGCTCGCCAAGGCCCTGGAGGCCAAGGGCAGGCAGTTCGCCCACATCATCAAGATAGGGCGCACGCAGTTGCAGGACGCCGTGCCCATGACCCTGGGCCAGGAGTTCTCGGCCTGGGCGCTCATGGTGGAGGAGGACCGCCAGCGCCTGTTGGAGGCCCTGGACCTGGTGCGCGAGATCAACCTGGGCGGCACGGCCATCGGCACCAGCCTGAACGCCCCGGCGGGCTACCCGGCCCTGGCCGTGGAGATGCTCTGCAAGGTGAGCGGCCACCGCATGGTGCTCTCGTCCGATCTGGTGGAGGCCACCCAGGACGCCGGGGCCTACGTGCAGTTCTCGGGGGTGCTCAAGCGCACGGCCGTGAAGCTCTCCAAGATCTGCAACGACCTGCGCCTGCTCTCCTCGGGGCCGCGCTGCGGCCTGGGCGAGATCCGCCTGCCCAAGATGGCCCCGGGCTCGTCCATCATGCCCGGCAAGGTGAACCCCGTGATCCCCGAGGTGGTCAACCAGATCGCCTTCCAGGTGATCGGCTCGGACCTCACCGTCACCCTGGCCGCCGAGGCGGGCCAGCTGGAGCTGAACGCCATGGAGCCCGTGCTGGCGCACAACCTTTTCAACTCGCTCACGCTCCTGCGCAGGGGGTGCCTGGTGCTGGCCGAGAAGTGCGTCAAGGGCATCGAGGCCGACGAGGCGCGCTGCCGCGAGCTGCTGGAGCGCAGCCTCGGCCTGGCCACGGCCCTGTGCCCCCTGGTGGGCTACGACCAGGCCGCCCGAGTGGCCCAGCACGCCCAGGCCACGGGCCAGAGCGTGCACGAGGCGGCCCGCGAGCTGCTCGGCTGGGACGAAGAACGCCTGGCCCGCGTGCTGGACCCCTCGGCCATGCTCAACCCCGACGCCAAGGGAGGCGCCGCGTGAAGCTTTCCATCTACACCATGGGCGGAACCATCGACAAAATCTACTTCGACGACCTCTCCACCTACGAGGTGGGCGAGCCCCAGGCCGGGGAGATCCTCAAGGAGGCCAAGGCCGCCGTGGAATTCACCCTGCGCGAGGTGACCCGCAAGGACAGCCTGCACCTCACCGCCGAGGACCGCGCCCTCCTGCGCTCCCTGATCGAGGCCGACCCCGCCCGCCACGTGCTGGTGACCCACGGCACGGACACCATGGCCGAAACGGCCGAGGCCCTGCGCGGCATCCCGGGCAAGGTGATCGTGTTCACCGGGGCCTTGAGCCCCGCGCGCTTCAAGGGGTCGGATGCGCCCTTCAACGTGGGCTGCGCCGTGGGCGCGGCCCAGGGCCTGACCGAGGGCGTGTACCTGTGCATGAACGGCCTGGTGTTCCAGGCGGGCAAGGTGCGCAAGAACCGCGAGGCCGGACGCTTCGAGGCCCAGGGCTGACCCGGGCCGGAGGCGGAGGGGGCTTGCCAGCGCCTCGCGGTTGAGGGTATGTCTGCGGGCTCCCCGCCGCGCGGCCAGCCCGCGACACCCCCCAGGAGACATCCGTGTTCGACCGCATCGCCGCCTCCATGGCCTCCCGTCCCGCCCGCTGGCTCGTCACCGGCTGCGGCGGATTCATCGGCTCCAACCTCGTCGAGCGCCTGCTGGGTCTTGGCCAGTCGGTCACGGGCCTGGACAGCTTCGCCACGGGGCACCGCTCCAACCTTGAGAACGTGCGCGACTGCGTGGGGCCGGAGGCCTTCGCGCGCTTCACCCTGGTGGAAGGCGACATCACCGACCCCAAGGCCTGCGCCGAGGCCTGCCGCGGAGCGGACTACGTGCTCCACCAGGCCGCCCTGGGCAGCGTGCCGCGCTCCATCGACGATCCGCTGCTCACCAACGCGGTCAACGCGGGCGGCTTCCTGAACATGCTCGTGGCCGCGCGCGACGCGGGCGTGCGCCGCTTCGTCTACGCCTCCTCCAGCTCCGTCTACGGCGACCACCCCGGACTGCCCAAGGTGGAGGAGCGCACCGGCCGCCAGCTCTCGCCCTACGCCGTGAGCAAGATGGCCAACGAGCTCTACGCCGACGTGTTCGGCTCCTGCTACGGCATGCAGCTGGCGGGCCTGCGCTATTTCAACATCTTCGGCCCCCGGCAGGACCCCGAGGGGGCCTACGCCGCCGTGATCCCCAAGTGGTTCGCGGCCCTGCTGGCCGGGGAGACCGTCTTCATCAACGGCGACGGCGAGACCAGCCGCGACTTCTGCTACGTGGAGAACGCCGTGCGCGCCAACCTGCTGGCCGCCCTCTCGGAGCACCCCGAGGCCCCGGGCAAGGCCTACAACGTGGCCTGCGGCGAGCGCACCACCCTGAACGAGCTTTTCGTGCTCATCCGCGAGATCGTGGCCCGGCGCAGGCCCGAGGCCGCCGACGTGGCGCCCGTGCACCGCGCCGAGCGCGCGGGCGACGTGCGCCATTCCCTTGCCGACATCTCCCGCGCTCGCGAGCTGCTGGGCTACGAGCCCGTGGTGCTGGTGCGCCCGGGCATGGAGCTGGCCGCCCGCTGGTATTTCCGCGCCGCCGGAGTGGAAGCCTAGCCCCGCCGCCCCGCCCGCGCTTCCGCCGCAGCGCTTGCGAACCCGCGCGGGAGGCTTCCCGCGCGGGTTGCGCGTTTCATCCCCCCCGCATGTCTCCGGTCCGTTCGAGGACGGGCCGCCCGCTCCGCCGCGTCCCGAGGCCTGGCGCTCCGTTTTTCCCTGTCCGCAACGCCGTTTCGGCTGGTTCCCACGCGCTCCGGCGGCTCCGGTCGGCCTGGGCCGCGCAGGGGGCGCCCGGCGTCGGAAGGCGTTTCTTTCTTGTCATTTTCACACAATTGTGATGTCAACTTGGCGAATCCTCATGCCGTCTGCCTTGTCGTCGCTGCCGCCTCCGGTCGTCATCCACGTGGAGGAACCCGGGGCGGTTGAAGGATGCGTCGTGACCGCTTTGCGGAACGTCAGCCAGCGGAGGCCCCGTGTTGATCGACAATCTGAGCGTGAAGGCGAAGCTGTTCTCCATCGTCGGGCTCGGTGTGGGCTGTGTGGCCTGTCTGTATGTCTATGTGATGGTCCATTCCGCCGACCTGGACCGCGCCATGCGGGAGCAGCTGGCACAGGCCGAGGTCGTGGTGCGGACGGTGGACACGGCCCGGGAGGCCCAGGTCGCCTTCAAGGTGCAGGTGCAGGAGTGGAAGAACATCCTCATCCGGGGCAACGACAAGGCCCTCTACGAAAAGCATCTGGCAGGCTTCAGGGCCGAGCACGAAAAGATGCTCGCCAGCCTGGCGGAACTGCGCCGCGACATGCGGCAACTGGGCATGGCCTCCGACATGGCCGACGGCACCGCCGCGCTGCACACGGCGCTCTTAGGGAAATACCTCGACGCCCTGCGCGCCTTCCACCCCGAGGACCCGCAGACCGGCAAAGCCGTGGACAAGCTCGTCACGGGCATCGACCGGGAGCCCACCAGGGCCATCGATGCCATCGTGGATTCCATCGCCAGGACCGGCGAGGAGGCCCGCGCTGCTGCCCTGACCCGAACGGAGGAATCCCGTCGGGGGAGCGTGATGCTCTCGTCCCTATTTCTGGTCTTAGTGGCGGCGGTCCTGAGCGGTCTTTCGCTGCTGGTGATAAGCAACATCGCGGGGCCGCTCCGCGAGAGCGTGCGCTACGCACGCGCCGTGGCGGAGGGCGACCTGGATTCGGTGCTTGACGTGCGACGCGGCGATGAGATCGGCATGTTGGCCGAATCGCTGAGGCGCATGGTGGCGGCGCTCAAAGACAAGATCCGGATTGCCGACGCCAAGAGCGCCGAGGCGGCGCGGGAGGCTTTGGCCGCGCGCAAGGCCATCGGCGAGAGCGAGTCGGCCCGCGAGACGGCGGAGGCGCACTCCCGGAACATGCTCCATGCGGCCGAGCGTCTGGAGGATGTGGCGGGCTCCCTGGCAGGGGCCTCGCGGGAGCTCATGGAGCGCATCGGCCGCTCCAGCCGGGGGGCGGAGGAGCAGTCGCGTTTCGCGGGGCAGACGGCCGTGGCCATGGACCAGATGAACGCCACCGTGCTGGAGGTGGCCCGCAGCGCCACGCAGGCCGCCCAGACGGCGGGCGTCGCGCGGGACAAGGCCCAGGAGGGCTCCCGCGCGGTGACGGAGGTGGTGCGCGGCATCGGGGCCGTTCAGGAGTCGGCCTTGGGCCTCAAGGGGGACATGGCCGTGCTGGGTGGCCAGGCCGAGGGCATCGGCCGGGTGATGGGCGTCATCTCGGACATCGCCGACCAGACCAACCTCCTGGCCCTCAACGCCGCCATCGAGGCCGCCCGCGCGGGAGACGCCGGGCGCGGCTTCGCCGTGGTGGCCGACGAGGTGCGCAAACTGGCCGAAAAAACCATGTCCGCCACCAAGGAGGTCGGCGACGCCATCAGGGCCATCCAGGAGGGCACGCGCAAGAACGTGGGCAACGTCGAGCAGGCCGTGGCCGGCATTGAAGCCGTTACGAACCAGGCTCGATCCTCGGGCGAGGCCCTCGACGAGATCGTCTCCCTGGTGGAGCGCACCACGGATCAGGTCCGGTCCATCGCCGCGGCATCCCAGGAGCAGGCGGCGGCCAGCGAGCAGATCAACAGGGGAGTCGGCGACGTCAACCGCATCTCCTCCGAGACCGCAGAGGCCATGCAGGAGAGCGCGCGCTCCGTGGACACCTTGTCCGGGCAGACCCATGTGCTGGCGGAGCTGATTGAACATCTCAAGTCCTGATGCGGCCGCGACGGAAGCGCTCCCTGTCCCGGGGGCGTCAGGCCTCTTGCTGTGGACAGCCATTATCTGGTAAGAATGGTTCATGCGAGTAGGCGGTCTCTTCCGGCAAAATCCTTGGGTTCGCCCGGAAAAGGTGCTATCCGCCCGGGTGCGGCCCCAAGCGCCGCGCACGTTGTCATCATCAGGAAACGAACCTGCACGTAAAGGAGAATCGCGATGTCCGACAGGGAAGCCCGCAAGGCCAAAGTGGTGGAAGTGCTCAACAAGGCCCGCGGCATGGAGCTTCAGGCCATCCACCAGTACATGAACCAGCACTACAACCTTGACAGCCTGGACTACGGCGAGCTGGCCAAGAACATGAAGCTCATCGCCATCGACGAGATGCGCCATGCCGAGATGTTCGCCGAACGCATTAAGGAGCTCGACGGCGACCCCACCGCCGAAAAGGCCGGAAACATCGTGAAAGGCCAGAAAGTGGAGCAGGTCTACGTCTTCGACGCCAACACCGAGGACGACACCATCGACTCCTACAACCAGTTCCTCAACGTCTGCCGCGAAAACGGCGACTCCATCAGCGCCAAACTCTTCGAAACCGTCATCGAGGAAGAGCAGCTGCACTTCAACTACTTCGACAACATCGACAAACACATCAAGACGCTGGGCGCCACCTACCTCTCCAAGATCGCAGGCACCCCGGCCTCCACGGGCGGCACCACCAAAGGCTTCGCCATCCCCGGCGGAGCTGCCTGACCCCAGGCAGCCAACGCCGCGCGACCAACCAGGACGCCCCGGCCGCCAGCGCGTGCGGCCCGGGGCGTTCGCGTCTCCCCACCCGTCCCGCTCCAAACCGTTTCAGCACCCGCCGGCACGCCCCGTCGCTACGACCCGATCTGGCCCGCCCGGCCCGGACCGGCGCCGTCGCGCCGGAAGAACATGGGGCTCCGCCCCAAACCCCGCCATGGCTCCGCCCTGGACCCGCCGGGGGGAGAGCCTCCCCCCGGACCCCGGCAATGGCTTCGCGCCCGCGTCCGGTCCCAAAGCGGACCGGACGCGGGCGCGAAGCGGTTGGCACAGTCGGTTGGATAAGACCGAACCAGGGAACGGGGCAGAGCGGCGACCAGACGGGGAGCGGGGCAGAGCGGCGTCCGAAACGGGGAGCGGCAGGGCAGGGGGCCTAGGCCCTGCGTCCCCCGGCGACGAACACCGGGTCGCCGGTGAACGTCTGGCGGATGTGCGGATCGTCCGCCGGACGCCACCGGTTGCGGTCCGAGAAGGTCCACAGCCCCTCGAAACGCCCGTCGCGCAGCAGCAGGTCCAGCACCCAGCCCAGGCGCTCGAAGGGGTGCAGGTCCATCCACAGCGCCGGAACCTTCGTGGGGAACCAGCGGTCGGAAAAGCCGATGACCAGCTCGCCGCCGGGAGCCAGCACCCGCGCGCACTCGGCCACCACCTCCAGCGGCCGGATGAGGTACTCGATGGACAACGTACACACCACCGCATCGAACGAGGCGTCCGGGAAGGGCAGCAGGGGGCTCTTGTTGAGATCGTGCACCACGCGCTCCGCAAGGAGCGGATTGGCCGCCAGCTCCTGCGCGTTCATGCCCAGGCCCGTCACGTGAATCCCCGCGCAAGGGTCCAGGTGCGTGCGCCATCCGGCCATAAGGTCCAGCACGCGCGTTCCGGGCCGCACACGGCGCATCGCGGCTTCGCGCAGCACCTGGGCCGCCCCGGAATCGACGTGGTTCACCAACCGGGGCGTCTCGTGGAAGAGCGCGTCGTCCGATGGGTCAAGGCGGGTCATGGCGTCGGCGTCCGCGAAGTCCGTGGGGCAGCCGTCCTCGCACCGCGCCTGAAGCCCCGGCCCGCCGTCGCAAAGCTCCTCCATCCAGCAGGAGATCCGCCCCCCCGTGTCCGAGGTCTTGTCGCGCACTTCAAGCACCTGGGCCGTCACGTCCAGGGTGCGCCACGCGAAAGGATGCCCCATGTCCACGCGCAGCAGGGACTCGTCCGCGCGGAGCACCCGGCCCGGGCGTGCGTCCTGCGGGTAGACCCCGGGCAGCCCCTCGAAAAAACCAAGAGGGTAGAACCGGCCCGCCCGGGGCGTAATGTCCCGGCCCGAGGGCGAACGCCCTCGGAAGGCCCGGCGGGGCAGCTCCACCACGCGGCTGGCCTCGCGGCCCGGCAGGCCGCGTCCCGGCGCGTACGACGCTCGCACGCCCTCGCCCGCGCCGAGCCCCATGAGAAGATCCTTGAAACCGGGAGGAAAGATGTCTCGCCAGAGATTGGCCTTGCGGGCCAGGAACCGTTCTTCGTGGGTGGCCTCGGCGCTGCGCCAGGCCAGTGAAAACTGGATGGATGCGTAGGAACCCTCGTTGATCGTGGACACTGTCTCCTTCTTGCTCACCCTGAATTGGGTTCTGGGTTAGACCTGATCACGCCAGAGGAGAGAATAAGTCATCTCGCGGTCGAGTCAAATGCTGCAAATGCAGGCCGGTTGTTGTCAGAAGGAACAATCTGTCATAAACTGTTCTACCTGTCGGAAATTTCAGGAGGAGCCGATGATCTTTCGCGCGACGTGCCTGGCGGTCCTCGCGTTGGTCGCAATCTGCGGTTGCCTGGGCTCCCAGGAAATCGTGGTGGGCTTTTCCGGCCAGCTCACGGGGGTCTCCTCGGACCTGGGCGTGCAGGGACGCAACGGCGCGCAGCTTGCCGTGGAAGAGGTCAACGCCGCGGGCGGCGTGGCCGGAAAGAAGCTCCGGCTGGTGGCCGCCGACGACGGCTACACCCCCGAATCCGCCCTGGCCGCCGACCGCGAACTGCTCGACGCCGGGGCCGTGGCCATCGTGGGCCACATGACCAGCGCCCAGACCATGGCCGTCCTGCCCATGCTGGCGGGCCGGGAGGTGTCGCTCGTCTCGCCCACCACGGCCACGCCCGAGCTTGCAGGGCTCAAGGACAACTTCTACCGCGTGATCCCCGAAAGCGGCCGCTGGGCCTCCGCCCTGGCGGACCACGCGGCGCGCCGCCTGCGCGTCGGGGGCGTGTTCGTGGCGGGCGATGCCGACAACGCCGCCTACACCCGCACCTTCAACGAGGCCTTCACGGCCCACTTCCAGGCTGCCGGGGGCGAGGTGAAAGGGCGCGAGGAGTTCTCCTCCCGGGCAGGCCCGGACTGGACGGCCCTGGCGAGCCGGGTGAAGGCCTCCGGGGCCGAGGCCGTGCTCCTGTCCGCCTCCGCGCGCGACGTGGCCGCCTTCGCCCAGGCGGCGTCCCTCGCTGGGGGCAAGCCTTTGATCCTCTGCCCGGCCTGGCCCTACACCCGGGAGATCCTCCTGGCCGGGGGGGCCAGCGTGGACGGCATCCTCTTCGCAACCAGCTACACCGAGGACAACCCCACCCCCGAGTTCGAGCAGTTCCGCGCCCGTTACGAGGCGCGCTTCGGCTGGCCCCCCAACTTCGCGGCGGCCTTCTCCCACGACGCCGTGCGCCTGCTGGCCGAGGCCCTGCGCGTCACGGACGGCTCGCGCAGGGGACTCGGGGAGGCCCTGATCTCCCTGGGCCGCATCGCGGGCGTCATGGGGCCGTTCAGCCTGGACGCCTCCGGCGACGTGGACCGCGAGGTGTTCATCGTCACCATCCGCGAGGGCCGCTTCGTGACAGTGAACGGGCACGGGGGCTAGGGTGGAGACCCAGGGCCTTTCGCGCATCATCCAGGGCAGCGTGCTGCGGCGCACCCTGGCGCCCGCGCTTGCGGGGCTCGCGTTCCTGGCGGTGTTTCTTCTCGACCAGCAGAAGGAGGCCGTGGAGGCGCGCAACGGCCAGTTCGCGCACACCATGGCCGTGTACGTGGACAAGCACCTGGACGAGGCCTACCGCGCCCTGGAGCGTCTGGCCCCCGAGGTGGGACAAAGCCAGGGCCAGGGCCGCTCTCTGCGCGAGCTCATGGGTATGCTGCCCTTCTTCAACCGCCTGATGCTCCTGGACGCGCGGCGCACGGTACTGGACGTCTGGCCCGCGGGCGGGCGCGGCCAGGAATACCCCGTGCGTCTTGCCGAGCAGGAACGCGGCCGGCTGCTCCTTTCGCGGCCCATCCCCTCCAGCCGGGGCGGCGACATCTCGGTGGTGGTGGCCGTGCGCATGGCGGGCGGCGGCGTCCTGGCCGCCGAGGTGGACCTGCGAGCCCTCGCCAGCCACATGACCGAATTGTCCGTGGCCATGGGCGGCGACGTGATCGTCTGCGACGGCTACGGCAATCTGGTCTGCCATCCCGACGTGGCGCAGGTGGCGCGCCAGGGCAACATGGGCGATTCGCCGCTCTTTCTGGCCATGAAGCGCGGGGGCCGCTCTCTGGTGTACGAGGAAGACGGGGTGTTCTACGTGGGGTCCGGGGCTCACGTGCCCGAGATGGGCTGGATGGTCTTCGTGCGTACCCAGGCGGTCAGGGCCTTGGCCCCGGCGGCGCTGCCGGTGTCGGTGGGCGCGGCGGCCATGGCGGCGGCCCTGGTGGGCATCATGCTCTCCCTGCGAGGGCGGCTCACCAAGCACGTGGCGCGGCCCCTGGCGGATGTCGCCGGACGGCTCGACGTCCTGGAGCCGGGAGAGGTCTACCGGGCGGGCGAGGCCCCGGCCTTCCGGGAGCTGGGCCGCTTCGAGCAGGCCCTCCAGGAGATGACGGGCCGCATCGCCCAGGGCGAGGAGCGCCTGCGCGCCTCGCTGGCCGAGAAGGAGGTGCTCCTGCGCGAAATCCACCACCGCGTGAAGAACAACCTCCAGATCATCTCCAGCCTGCTCTACCTCCAGAGCGAGCACATCGACGACCCCAAGACCCTGGATGCCTTCCTCTCCAGCCGCGAGCGCATCGCCTGCATGGCTCTGGTGCACGAGGCCCTCTACCGCTCGGAGAACCTGGACGACGTCTGGTTCGGGGAGTACGCGCGACAGCTGGTCTCGCGTCTCATGAGCTCGCTGTGCGCGAGGCCGGACGTGCACTACACGGTGGAAGCGGACGACGTGCGCCTGAGCATCGCCCAGGCGGTGCCCCTGGGGCTCATCCTCAACGAACTGGTGACCAACGCCATGAAGCACGCCTTTCCCGGCGGTCGGGGCGGCTCGCTGAACCTCCGGGTGCGCCAGGTTGACACGACTGTAATGCTGCATATAGACGATGACGGGGTTGGTATCCCCGAGGGGTTCGACCCTGAGACAACGTCCACCTTGGGCATGCAGCTGGTCGTTCAGCTCACCCGGCAGCTGCGGGGCGAATTGATCGTCGGAAAGGGCCGTAAGGGAGCGTCGTTCAGCATCACCTTTCCAATCAAGGGGACGAACTGCCATGTCCGCCAGAGTCATGATCGTTGAAGACGAAGTCATCGCCGCCATGGCCACCGAAAAGATGCTGCGCAAGCTGGGCTACGAGGTGTGCGGCAACGTCACCTCCGGCGAGGAGGCCCTGGCGCTCTCCGAGGCCCTCTGCCCGGACATCGTGATCATGGACATCCGCCTCGACGGCCAGCTCGACGGCATCGACACGTCGCTCAAGATCAAGGAGCTCTGCGAGGCGGAAGTGGTCTTCGTGAGCGCCTACTGCGACGACAAGACCCGGTCCCGCGCCCAAGCCGCCAATCCTCGCGCCTTCGTGAGCAAACCCCTCGACATCTACCAGCTCAAGAGCATTCTGGGAGACTCGCCGGTCGCCTGCCACTAGGACCGCTCCCCGGGACAGGCCCGCGCCGCATCCCGGGCACCCGGGAGGGCGCCTTCGTGACCCTGTCCGCCCGGACGCCTCGCCCCGCGCGCGGCCCCGCCCGCATTTTCCGGCTCCCCTCCCTTGGCGCGCGTCCCCTTCGGGCGTACAAGGTCCGAAACCATCGAGGAGCCCCAGCCCATGAGCGAACATGTTGTGATCATCGGCGCGGTGGCGCTCGGCCCCAAGGCCGCCTGCCGCTACAAGCGCCTGCGCCCCGACGCCCGCGTCACCCTTATCGACCGCGACGCCATCGTCTCCTACGGCGGGTGCGGCATCCCCTATTACATCTCCGGCGACGTCTCCGACCTGCGCGAGCTGCGCACCACCAGCTTCAAGCTCGTGCGGGACGAAAAATTCTTCCAGGAATGCAAGGACATCGAGGTGCTCACCCGCACCGAGGCCCTCTCCATCGACCGCCAGGGCAAGACCGTGCGCCTGCGCGACCTGGAATCCGGGGCCGAGCGCGACCTGGCCTATGACAAGCTCGTGCTGGCCACCGGGGCCAGACCCCGCCGCCTGGGCATCCCGGGGGAGGACCTCCCCGGCGTGCACGCCGTGGCCAACCTGCGCGACGCCCGCGACATCCGCGACCGCGTGAGCGCCGGCAAGGCGGGCAAGGCCGTGGTGGTGGGCTCGGGCTTCATCGGGCTGGAGGTGGCCGAGGCCCTGGCCGACATGTGGGGCCTGGAGGTGGCCGTGGTGGAGATCATGGACCACGTGCTGCCGCGCAACGTGAGCCCCGCGCTGGCGCGGATGGCCCAGGCCCATCTGGCGGAGAAGGGCGTGGAGCTGCGCTTCGGCGAGAAGGTGCTGGCCCTGGAGGGCGAGGGCCGTGTGGAGCGCGTGGTCACGGACAAGGGCGTGCTGGAGGCCGACCTGGTGGTGCTGGCCGCCGGGGTGGTTCCAAACGGCGAGCTGGCCCGGGCCGCCGGGCTGGAGGTCTCCCCGCGCGGCGGCGTGCTCGTGGGCGAGACCCTGCGCACCTCGGACCCGGACATCTTCGCCGGGGGCGACTGCGTGGAGATCCACCATCTCGTCACGGGCAAGACCTTCAACCTGCCCCTGGGCTCCATGGCCAACCGCCAGGGCCGTGTGATCGGCAGCAACCTGGCCGGGGCCAAGGCCGTGTTCCCCGGGGCCGTGGGCTCCTTCGCGGTGAAGGTGTTCGACCGCTTCCTGTGCGGCGCGGGGCTCACGCCCGAGCAGGCCCGCCAGGAGGGCTTCGACGCCCTGGCCGCCCTGGTGATCCAGTTCGACCGGGCGCACTTCTTCCCCGGCAAGGAGCTCATGACCCTGGAAGTGACCGTGGACCGCGCCACCCACAAGGTGCTGGGCATCCAGGGCTTCGGCCCTTCGGGGGACGCCCTGGCCGGGCGCGTGGGGGCCGTTGCGGCGCTCATGCAGAAGGGCTGCACGGCGGAGGACCTCTCCATCCTGGAGTATCCCTATTCGCCGCCCTTCTCCTCGGCCATGGACATCGTGAACACCGCGGGCACGGTGGCCGAGAACCTGCTGGCGGGCATGAACCGGGGCATCTCCTCGGAGGAGTTCACGCGCCGTCTGCGGGCCCAGGACCCCTCCTGCTTCTTCCTGGACTGCCGCGAGCCCGACAACGCCGCCCCCTACCTGGCGGCCCATCCGGGCCAGTGGCACAACATCCCCCAGGGCCAGTTGCGCGAGCGCCTGGACGAGATCCCGCGCGACCGCACGGTGGTGCTGGTGTGCAACACGGGCATCCGCTCCTACGAGGGGCAGATCACCCTGGAGCAGGCCGGGTTTCGCGACGTGCTCAACGTGCACGGCGGCATGGCGGGCCTCAAGCAGAGCGGGTTGGACCCCAAGTAGGGGGGCGCGCTCAGCCGGAGAAAGGCGACCGCAAGCCCAAAACGAAAGCCCCCTCCCGGACCGGCCGGGAGGGGGCTTTTCGATTCGTTGTCCTCGCGCGCGTCAGCTGCGGTAGGAGGCGTTGCACTTCACGTAGTCGAAGCCCAGGTCCGAGGCCAGCAGGAGGTATTCGCCCTCGCCCGCGCCCAGGTCGATGTCGATGGCGATCTCGGCGCGGCGCATGTGCGGGGCCAGCAGGCTGTCCAGGTCGCCGGGCACGGGCTGGCCGTTCTGGAACACGGGGATGCCCCCGATGGCCACGCTCACCTTCGCGGGGTCGAATTCGGCCCCGGAGCGGCCCACGGCGGCCACGATGCGGCCCCAGTTGGCGTCGCGCCCGAACATGGCCGTCTTCACCAGGGGCGAATGCCCCACGGCGCGCGCGCAGGCCTCGGCCTCCATGTGGTCCTGCGCGCCCGTCACGTGCACGCGGACGATCTTGGTGCCGCCCTCGGCGTCCTCCACGATCATGTAGGCCAGGGCCTGGCAGAGCTCGTTGAGCGCGGCGGCCAGGGCGGAGAGTTCGTCGTCCTCGCGCACGGCCACGCCCGACGCGCCGTTGGCCATGGCCAGCACGCAGTCGTTGGTGGAGGTGTCGCCGTCCACGGTGACGGCGTTGAAGCTCGCGTCCACGGCG
This sequence comes from Fundidesulfovibrio magnetotacticus, assembly GCF_013019105.1. NCBI lineage: Bacteria > Pseudomonadati > Thermodesulfobacteriota > Desulfovibrionia > Desulfovibrionales > Desulfovibrionaceae > Fundidesulfovibrio > Fundidesulfovibrio magnetotacticus. The sequence continues at coordinate 74,119 of NZ_BLTE01000007.1, read as the reverse complement.
GCGGCCAGCATGGCCTGCCAGCGGGCCTTCTCCACGTCGGCGTCGCAGAGCACGAAGCCCAGCATGGTGGCCATGTTGGGGCAGATCATGCCCGCGCCCTTGGCCATGCCCAGCAGGCGCACGGTGCCCGAGGGGGTCTCCACGAAGCCCCAGGCCATCTTGGGGAAGGCGTCGGTGGTCATGATGGCCTTGGCGGCGTCCAGGGGCGCGGCCTTGCCCAGACCGGCGGCCAGGGCGGGGGCCTCGGCGCGCCAGAGGTCCATCTTGAGCTGGGGGCCGATCACTCCCGTGGAGGCGGGCAGGATCTCCCCGGGCTCGATGCCCAGGCGCTCGGCCATCATCTCCAGGGTGGCGCGGCAGTTGGCCAGGCCCTCGTCGCCGGTGCAGGCGTTGGCCTGTCCGGCGTTCACCAGGAAGGCGCGGATGCTCTGGGAGTTCTTGATGTTCTCACGCGCCACGGTGACGGGCGCGGCCTGGAAGAGGTTCTTGGTGAACACGCCCGCGCCCACGGCGGGCCTGTCGGAGACGATGAGGGCCAGGTCGTCGCGGCCCTGGTAGCGCATGCCCGAGGCGTGGGCGGCGAAGGAGAATCCCGCGGGGACGGGGACGATCGATTCCATCAGTGTTCCCCCCTGGCTTCCCGGACGACCTCAAGGAGGTACTGTCCGTAGGAGTTCTTGAGCATGTCCTGGGCCAGATGCTCCAACTGCTCGTCGGAGATGTAGCCCATGCGGAAGGCGATTTCCTCCAGGCAGGAGACCTTCAGGCCCTGGCGGTCCTGGATGGCCTGCACGAATCCGGCGGCCTGGTGGAGCGACTCGTGGGTGCCGGTGTCCAGCCAGGCGAAGCCGCGCCCGAGGAATTCCACCTTGAGCTGGCCCTGCTGGAGGTAGACGTTGTTCACGTCGGTGATCTCCAGCTCGCCTCGCGGCGAGGGCTTGAGCTTCCTGGCGATCTCCACCACCTGGTTGTCGTAGAAATAAAGGCCCGTGACGGCGTATTTGCTCTTGGGGGCCTTGGGCTTCTCCTCGATGGAGATCACCTTCTTGGAGGCGTCGAACTCCACCACGCCGTAGCGCTCGGGGTCGCGCACCTTGTAGCCGAAGACCACGCCGCCGGTGTCCAGCTGGGCGCAGCGCTGGAGCACCTCGGCCAGGCCCTTGCCGTAGAAGATGTTGTCGCCCAGCACCAGGCAGACCTTGTCCTTGCCGATGAAATCCTCGGCCAGGATGAAGGCCTGGGCCAGGCCCTCGGGCTTGGGTTGCACCTTGTAGTGGAAGGAGAGCCCCAGCCAGGAGCCGTCGCCCAGCATCTCTCGGAAGCGGGGCAGGTCCTCCGGGGTGGAAATGATCATGATCTCCCGGATGCCCGCGAGCATCAGGACCGAGAGGGGGTAGTAGATCATGGGCTTGTCGTACACCGGCAGGAGCTGCTTGCTGACGACTCTGGTGATGGGGTAGAGTCTCGTGCCGGAGCCGCCGGCCAGGATGATGCCTTTCATGCACGTCCTCGCTTGTGCTGTGTTCCCGTTATGGGCTTGTTGCCCATGCCCGCCAAATTTGCAACCGTCAAGGTGGTTTCGCATGAACGGCTCGGTTCTGCTCGCCCTCACCCAGGAGACGACCGTCCTCCCCGGCCAGCGCGTGTTCATCGCCCCGGGCGCCCCTTCGGGGGGGCTCAAACCCGTGTTCTCGTCGGTGGGGGCCCTGCCCCGGCTGCGCGTGGGCACGCATCTGGGGCGCATGGCCGGCACGCCCCTGTTCCAGGTGGCCGGGCGCATGCGCTGGCCCCAGGGAGGGGCCGCCCCTGCCCTGGACGTGGTGCTGGCCGACGCCCTGGACGAGGTTTACTTCCCCATGGGCGCCACCACGCTCCTGGCGTGGTCCGGCGGCTTCAGCCTGGCCTGGGTGACCCTCTCCGACAAGGGCGCGGCGGGCCTGCGCGACGACGCCTCGGGACCGCTCATCGGCGACATGGTGGCCGCCGAGCTGGGGCTCTCCTCCATCCAGGGGCACATCCTCCCCGACGACCCCCGCCAGCTCAAGGCCCTGATCATGGACCTGGCCCTGGCCCAGGGCTTCGACATCGTGGTCACCACGGGCGGCACGGGCGTGGCCCCGCGCGACATCACGCCCGAGGCCACTGGGGCCGTGCTGGAGACGCGCCTGCCCGGCTTCGAGACGGCCATGGCCATGGCGGGCATCCAGTCCACGCCCCGGGCCGTGATCTCCCGGGCCATGGCGGGCTTCGTGGGCAACACCCTGGTGGTGAACCTGCCGGGCTCGCCCAAGGGCGTGCGCGAAACCCTGGCCGCCGTGCTCCCGGCCTTCGAGCACGCCCTGGAGAAACGCCAGGGCGACCCCGGAGACTGCGGGGGCGCGTAATCCCTCCGCCGGGGCCGGAGCATCTCCCCGCGCCGCCCGGGCCCGCTCCCGCACGCAGCCCTCTCGGCTGAGCATTTCGCAGGAAAGAGGCGTTCGGGAAGTGCCCCCGGAAGGACTTGCCAACGCGACCCGGAAGGATTAATTTGGGGCATCCTTCAGGAGTACCGTCGTGCAGTTGCGTCTTTTCGACATGGTGGGCTGCCTCGCCAACGCCGTGGACCTCGTGAGCCCCGAGGTGGCCGGACACCATCGCCGCGTGGGCATCCTGGCCCAGGCCCTGGCCGAGGAGGCCGGGCTCCCCGCCCACGAACAGGCCGACCTGGCCCTGGCGGGCCTGCTGCACGACGTGGGAGCCTTCACCCTCAAGGACCGCCTGGCCGCCCTGGCCTTCGAATCCTCCGACCAGACCCACCCCGAGATCGGCGCGCGCCTCCTGGAGGGCTCCCCGGGCCTGAGCCGCGCGGCGGAGATCGTGCGCTGCCACCACCTGCCCTGGCGTCTGCGCGGGGAGGGCCGCTGCCGGGGCGGCGTGGAGGCGGGCAACCTGCTCGGCCTGGCCGACCGCGTGGACACCCTCCTGCCGCGCGCCAAGGGCGCTCCCATCGACCGCCAGCGCCTGGACCGCATGATCCGCGAAGGACGCGGCAGGCTCTTCAACCCCGCCTGGGTGGAGGCCTTCGAGGCCCTGGCCGCCCGGCCGGGACACCTGGAGGCCCTGGCCGAGGCCGGAGCCGCCGGGGCCAGCCCGCACATCCCCGAGGCCTGCAACCCCGGCCTGCGCGGCGAGGACGTCTCCCGGCTCTCGCGCCTCTTCAGCCAGATCATCGACTTCCGCTGCCGCTTCACGGCCACGCACTCGCGCGGCGTCACGGCCACGGCCATGGCCCTGGCCTCGGAACTGGGCATGGACGGCCACTCCCGCGACGTGCTGGAGATCGCCGGAGAACTGCACGACCTGGGCAAGCTGGGCGTCCCGGCCGAAATCATCATGAAGCCCTCGGCCCTGGACCCGGGCGAGATGCGCGTGATGCAAAGCCACGCCGAAAACGGCTTCAACGCCCTGGCCTCGGCCCCGGCCCTGGCCGATGTGGCCCTGCTGGTGGGCCAGCACCACGAGCGCCTGGACGGCAAGGGCTATCCCCACGGCATCCCGGCCTCCAGCCTGGGGCTGGGCGCGCGGGTGCTCACCGTGGCGGACATGTTCACGGCCATGGCCGAGGACAGGCCCTACCGCGCGGGCATGGAGCTTTCGCGCATCGTGGGCATCCTGGAGGACATGGCCGCCCACGGCTCCCTGGACCCCGACGTGGTGGGCGTGGCCTCCGCGCGTCGCGGCATGCTCGACGAGACACGCCGCCGGGCCCAGAAGCAGGCCCTGGCCGAGTTCGAGTGCTTCGCCGGGGGGCTGGCGCTCGTGCAGTGCGTGGACACTGCGTAAAAATTGCGGAGAACGCGGCGAGGGACTTGCGTGTTTCCCTCCTTTCTGGTTTATAATGACGCATCGACTCCTCCCCACAGTCGTGCAGGATTCCCCTGCTGGAAAGGCCCTTGTCCGCGCAGGGGCCTTTTCATCTTGGCGCCCGCCCGTTCCCGTCCCGGGGGCTTGGGCCGGGGGCCTTGCCCGCGCGGCCCGAAGACGCTAGTCTGCCCCATCCTCAAGGCGGGGCGACATGGACCAGTACAGGGCTGATCTGCACATCCACTCCAGGTTTTCCAGGGCCACCAGCAAGGGCCTGACCCCGCGCCATCTGGCCGCGTGGGCCGGGATCAAGGGCCTGGACGTGGTGGCCACGGGCGATTTCACCCACCCCCAGTGGCTCGAGGAGCTGCGCGAACAGCTCGTGCCGGATTCCGAGGGCCTTTTGCGCCTCAAGGACGCGCGCGGCCTGGAGGGCGAGATCCCCTGGCTGCCCGACGCCCACCTGCCCGGACACGCGCGCTTCATGCTCTCGGCCGAGATTAGCTCCATCTACAAGCGCGGCGGCAAGGTCCGCAAAGTGCACAACCTGGTCTACGTGCCCACCTTCGAGGCCGCCGAAAAGCTCAACGCCCGTCTGGCGCGCGTGGGCAACCTGGCTTCCGACGGCCGCCCCATCCTGGGCCTGGACAGCCGCCACCTCCTGGAAATGGTCCTGGAGACCGATCCCCTGGCCTACCTGGTGCCAGCCCACATCTGGACCCCGTGGTTTTCGCTCCTGGGCTCCAAGTCCGGCTTCGACTCCGTGGAGGAGTGCTTCGGAAGCCTCTCCGAACACATCTTCGCCCTGGAGACGGGCCTTTCCTCCGACCCCGAGATGAACCGCCTGCTCTCCAGCCTGGACCGCTACCGCATGGTCTCCAACTCCGACGCCCACTCCGGCGAAAAACTCGGGCGCGAGGCCAACCTCTTCTCCGGCACGCTCTCCTACGAGGGCATCTACCGCGCCCTGCGCGGCGAGGGCCTGGGGCACGAGTTCCTCGGCACCGTCGAATTCTTCCCCGAGGAGGGCAAGTATCACCTGGACGGCCACCTGGCCTGCGGCGTGGTCATGGACCCCCACGAGACGCGGGCCAAGGGCGGGCTGTGCCCCGTGTGCGGCAAGCCCCTCACCGTGGGCGTGCTCAACCGCGTCATGGAGCTGGCCGACCGCGAACAGCCCGTCAACCCCAAGGGCGAGCCGGGCTTCGTCTCGCTCATCCCCCTGGCGGAGATCCTCTCCGAGATCCACGGCGCGGGCGAGTCCACCAAGAAGGTCCGCGCGCACTACGCCCGGCTGGCCAAACGCTTCGGCCCCGAGCTGACCATCCTGGCCAACATCCCCCTGGACGACCTGGCCCAGGACTCCCCCGTGCTGGCCGACGCCGTGGGCCGAATGCGCCGGGGCGAGGTGTTCCGCCAGGCCGGGTTCGACGGCCAGTACGGACGCATCAAGGTCTTCAGCCCCGAGGAGCTGGCGCGGGCCGTGCGCGGGCAGGCCCTGGCCGACCGGCCGGCCCCGGGCGCCACGCGGGTGCGCCGGGGCAGGACCCGCGCGGACAGGGCGGGCGAGCCCGGAGACCCCGAGCCCTCCGGACCCGAAAGCCCCGGACCCGAAAGCCTCGGACAGGACGCGGCCGAACCGGAAACCTCCGGCGGCCACGCCACGCTCCCCGGCGCGCCGCCCGCCCTCAACGAGCGCCAGCGCCACGCCGCCCAGTCCCGGGAACAGCGCCTGCTGGTGCTGGCCGGGCCTGGCACGGGCAAGACGCACACCCTCATGGCCCGCATCCGCCGCCTCCTGGAGGAGGGGGCCGACCCTTCGGAGCTGCTGGTGGTCACCTTCACGCGCCGCGCCGCCCAGGAACTGCGCGAGCGCCTGGGCGACGTCCCCGTGCGGGCGGGCACCCTGCACTCCTTCGCCTACGACTGCTGGAGCGAGGCCTACGGCGAGAAGCCGGTGATCCTCTCCGAGGAGGCCGCCCGCAGACTCTTCGCCGAGGTGAACCCGGAGCTCGCGGGGCCCAGGCTCAAGCAGGCCTGGACCCAGCTCACCCTGGACCGCGAGCGCATGCGCCGCCGCCCCCTGCCCGTGTGGCCCGAGAAGCCCCGCGCCCCGGCCGAGCCCGGTCAGCCGCGCCCGCCGCGCCAGGACGCCCCCCTGCCCGCCGGGGAGGACCACGCCGCCCGCTACGCCCGCCAGAAGGCCTCCTGGAACCTGGCCGACCACACAGACCTCCTGGAGTTCTGGCTGGAGAAGATCGAGGCCGGGGTCTACGACAACCGCTTCCGGCACGTGCTGGTGGACGAGGTGCAGGATCTTTCGCCCCTGCAACTGGCCGTCATCCGCTCGCTCGCGGGCGGGTCGCGCGGTTTCTTCGGCATCGGGGACCCCAAGCAGTCGGTCTACGGCTTCCGGGGCGCGTCGGCCGACGTGCGTCGCGAGCTGGAGGGCTTCTGGCCGGGGCTCTTCACCGTCTCGCTGGAGGAGAACTACCGCTCGGCCCAGGCCGTGCTGGACCTGGCCCACGGGCTCTTCCCGCGCTCGAAGCCCCTGCGGGCCGTCGGGGAGAAATCCTGCGAGATCATGGAGTTCACCGCGCCCCAGGGGCTGCGCGAGATTTCCTGGATGGCCGAGAAGATCCGCCAGCTCCTGGGACCCACCTCCGCCACGCTGGCCGGGGCGAGGAACCGGCGGGGGAGCGCCCCGGCGCTCTCTCCGGCGGACATCGCGGTGCTGGTGCGCTTCCGGGGGCTCATGGCGCCCATCGCCAAGGTGCTCACGCGCTTCGGCGTGCCCTGCTCGGTGCCCGAGGCCGAGGCCTTCTGGGCCGACGGGCGCGTGAAGGCCATCCTCAACGCCGCCGGTCGTTTCCTGGGCATGGCGGACATGGAGGGCGCGCTCTCCCTGGCCTGCCCGGACCGCGTGCTGGCCAAGGGGCCGAAGGAGATCGCCTTCTACCTGCGCGACGTGCCGCCCTTCGAGCACCTCTTCTGGCAGGGGCCGGAGTTCGGGGAACTCTGCGAGGCCTACGTGCGCCACGGAGGCTGGGCCGGGCTTCTCTCCCACGTGAACGAGCAGAGCGAGCTGGAGCTGGTGGGCCGCCGCGCCGAGAAGGTGCGCGTGATGACGCTCCACGCGGCCAAGGGGCTGGAGTTCGAGGCCGTGTTCCTGCCCGCTCTGGAGGACGGCATCCTGCCGTTCGCGGGCATGGGCAGGCTCACGGGCAAGCTGAGCCCGGCGGAGACGCCCCCGGACGAGGCCGAGGAGGAGCGCCTGCTCTACGTGGGGCTCACCCGGGCCAGGACGCGGCTCTACCTGAGCCATGCCGAGAAGCGCGAACTCTACGGACGGCTGCTCATGCTCAAGCCTTCGCGCTTCCTGAAGAAGCTCGACATGGAGAACGCCCGGCGCTCCCACCTGGTGGCGCGCACGGTGCGCAAGGAGCAGCAGCTGGGCCTCATCTGACGCTTGCGGGCGATGCGGCGGCAGGGAGCGCCGGACGCCGGACCGGATCGCCCGGACGGGCCACGGACGTCCCACACGCCCCAACCCCAACGCCCCGCGCCCGCGCGGGGGAGAAGGAGCCTTTCCCATGCCCCTGGACGCCTGGCTGGCCTTCGTGGCCGCCTCCTGCGTGATCCTGGTGATTCCCGGCCCCACGGTGCTCCTTGTGGCGGGGTTCTCCCTGTCGCGGGGCGCTGGCCGCGCGTGGTGGTCGGCCTTCGGCGTGGCCCTGGGCGACGCCACGGCCCTGGGCTGTTCGCTTCTGGGCCTCGGGGCCTTCCTGCAGGCCAGCGCGGGGCTCTTCACGGCGCTCAAGCTGGCGGGTGCGGCCTATCTGGTGTGGATGGGCCTGGGCATGCTGCGTCGCTCCGGCCGTGCCCGGTCCGGGCCGGTGGTCCCGGCCGGCGCGGCGCCCGCGGCCTCGCGAGGGGGCTCGCCGTGGCGCATGGCGCTCCAGGCCTACGTGGTTACCGCGCTCAACCCCAAGTCGATCCTCTTTTTCGTGGCCTTCGTGCCGCAGTTCATCACGCCGGGGCCCCAGGCGGGGTCGCAGATGCTCGTGGTGCTGGCCACGTTCCCGGCCCTGGCCTTCGTCAACGCCCTGGGCTTCGTGCTCCTGGCGGACCGGGCGCGCCGCGCGGCGGCCAGCCCGGCGGCCGGGCGGGCCTTCCAGCGCCTGGGCGGTGCGGCCCTGGTGGGCGCGGGGCTCTGGACGGCCGCGCGCGAGGCCTCCTGAGGCAGGGCGGCGTGCGCGCGCACGGCATGCCTCCGCCTGCCGCAGCCGGTCCGGGCGTCCGTTCCACCGGTCCGGGCGCGGCGGGAATCCTCCGGGCGCTTGGGCCGTTGCGCGTCCCGCCTCCGGGAGCTGACGCCCCGTGAGCGCCGCCCCCACCCGCGCCCAGGAGGCCGCCGCAGACGCCCGCGAGGGCTTCAAGGTGGGCCTTTCGGTGGTGATCGCCCTGGGCGTCGCCTACGCCCTGGGCTGGGACGAGCCCCAGTGGGCGGCGCTTTCGGCCATCGTAGTGCATCGCGGCCCGTACGGGGCCTCCATCCTCAAGAGCGTGAACCGCGTGGTGGGAACGCTGGCCGCCGCCGTGGTGGCCGTGGCGCTGGTGGCCAACTTCTCGCAGTCGCGCTGGGGGTTCATGGCGGCCATGTCGGCGTGGATCGCCGTGGCGGGCTACATGAGCTTCACCTCCCAGCGCTCCTACCTCTGGATGAAGGCCCTGGTGGTGAGCTTCCTGCTGGTGGCCCACTCCGACCTGCAAAGCGCCGACGTGTTCGACGTGATCCTCTCGCGCACCCAGACCACGGTGCTGGGCGTGCTGGTCCACTACCTGGTGGACACCTTCCTCTGGCCACGCCTCACGCGGCCGGGCCTGCTGACCAGCCTGGACGGGATCCTCGCCCTGGAGGCCGAGATCCTTCGCGACCTCTTCGCCGGGCGCTACCAGGGCCAGGAGCCCGAAGCGCCCCATGGACGCCCTCGCATGCTGCTGCGCCAGACCGCGCACTTCGAGGAGCTTGTGGAGCAGTGCATCATCGAGGACCCGCGCACCTTCGAGGAGCGCCACGCCTGGCGCGCCGTGGCGCGCACGGCCGAGCGCGCGGTGGAGGTGCAGGGCCAGGCCGTGCGCGCGCTCATGTCCTGCGGCGGCGTGAACCCCCTGGACGCCTGCCTGACGGGCGCGCGCGACTTCCTGGACGAACTGGGCCGACGTTCCGCCCACATGCGGGCCCTGGCGGCAGGGCAGGCCCCGCCCGCGCGGCCCGTGCGCCGCGTGCGCCTGGGCTTCGCCCCCGGCGCGCTCCGGGGCGCGATGGGTGTGCCCCGGACGACGCTTCTGGTGCTCAAGGCGCGCCTGGACGAGATGGAGGAACTTTCGGCCCGCATGAGCGGGCATCTCCAGGCCATCCTGGCCGACGCCTCCCCGCTGCCGGACCGCTCCCCCGAGCCGCGCGGCTTCACGGGTCTGGACCCCGAGGCCCTGCGCCTGACGCTCTGCCTCCTGGCCATGTTCTCGGCCTGCTTCCTGACCTACATCTACACGCAGGTGCCTACGGGGATGGAGTTCGTCTACATCTCGCTGCTTTTCACGCTGCAGTCGGTACTCTACACGCGCACGCGGGTGCAGACGTTGGTGTGGCCGTTCTTCGTGGGATACGTGGTGTCTTTGGCGCTCTACATCGTCCTTTTCCCGAAGCTCTACGCCTTCCACCAGATCGCCCTGGCCATGCTGGCGGCCATAGTGCTGTTCTGGGTGTTCCTGCGCAAGACGCTGGGCACGTGGCCTTGCATCCTTCTCATGTTCACCTGCGGCACGGCCATCACCTCGCCGCCCACCTACGACATCACCTCGGCGGTGAACATCGCCGTCTCGCTCTTTCTCTTCTTCACGCTGTGCTACCTCTCCACGGAGTTCATCTATTCGCTGAGCGGGGAGAACATCTTCGTAAGCCACGACCGCTGGTTCCGCGCGGCCCTGGCCCAGCGCGCCGACGCCCTGCGGGGGCCGCTCTGGCGAAGCCTCGCGCGCGCGCCCTCCCGGTTCACCGCGTCCATGCGCCCCGTGGACCTGGCCCGGCGCATGGACGAGGCCTCCCGCAAGCTCGACCCGCGAGACCTCACCCCCGATCGGGCCGGGGCGGTGGCCGACTACGTGGAGCGCTCCTACCTGCTGTCGGCCCAGGTGGAGGGCCTGCGCCAGGACTACCGCCGCCTGACCGAGGGCAACCCGGACCCGGGCGACCGGGCCGCCGCCGAGCGCTGCATGGAGCGGGTGCGCGCGGTGCTGGAGGCCGTGGGCGCGCGGGCAGGCGGGGCGGGTTCCGCCGCCGCGCCGGGTCCCGCCTCCGGGACCGGCCCCGCCCCCGCGCCCGGCTCCGGACCCGGTCAAGGCCCCGGCGGTTCCGGTCCTGGACCAGGCCCCGGCGTGGCCGTGGCCGCCGGTCCCGGCGCCCCGGCGGCCCTCGCGGCGGGCGAGGCCGATCAGGCCCTGGCGGACCTGGAGGCGCGCGCCGCGCGGCACGCCGCCGCCGACCCCGACTCCGAGCGCCTTCTCCTCTGCTTCGGCCAGTGCGTCTCCACGGTGCTGCGCCACGCCCTGGCCCTGGACGGGCTGCACCCCCGGCTGGACGTGGAAGCGCTGGCCCAGACGCGCTTCTGATGATTCGCCTTGATAAAGGACGCCATGTCTTTCACAACAGGAGCGAGACGCGGCAAACCGGAGCAGGAGGCCCGATGTTCAGCGTGCCCCACGAGATCGACCTCTTCGGGATCTACTTCCCGCCCTTCTTCCTGGCCTCGGCCCTGGGGGTGCTGGCCACGTGCCTGCTGGCCTGGCGGCTCAACGCCCTGCGCCTGAGCCGCTACTTCACCAACCCGGCCCTGGCGTTCCTGGCCGTGAGCGCCATCCTCGCCTGCCTCTTCGGGACCTTCGTCCTGCCCAGCTGACGCCATGCGCTTCGAACGCCGCAAAACCGCCGTAACCCTTGCCGTGGTCCTGCTGGCCGTGCTGGCCCTGGGCCTCAAGTACCGGCAGTACCTGGTCAACCCGTGGACCCGCGACGGCCAGGTGCGGGCCAACGTGGTGCTGGTGTCGCCGCGCGTGTCGGGCCCCATCGTGCGCCTTCCCGTGGTGGACAACCAGCGCGTGGCGGCCGGGGACCTGCTCTTCGAGATCGACCCGCGCACCTTCGAATCCAAACTCAAGGAGGCCCAGGCCAACCTGGACCTGACCCTGCAGAACCTCGCGGCCCTGGACCATCAGGTGCGCGCCGCCGAGGAGGCCGTGCGCCAGGCCGAATCGCGGGTGAAGCAGGCCGAATCGGGCATCGCGGACTTCGAGGCCCAGCTCCTGCTGGCGCGCAAGAACCTGGGGCGCGCCTCCACCCTGGTGGCCGAGGCCACCATCCCGGTGCAGGCCTACGACCAGTCCAAGGAGACCCACGACACCGTGCAGGCCCGCCGCCAGCAGGCCCAGTCCGCCCTGCGCCTGGCGACTGCGGCCAAGCGCCAGGCCGACGCCGAACTGGACCGCTCCGTGACCGCGCGAGGCCCCCTGGGCGAGGACAACCCCCAGCTGCGCGCCGCCCGCGCCGCCCTGGAGGACGCCCGGCTCAACCTGGAGTTCACGCGCCAGCAGGCCTCCGTGGACGGCTACGTGACCAATCTGAACCTGCGCCTGGGCAGCCAGGCCGTGGCCAACCAGCCCGCACTGGCCCTGGTGGACGCCTCCAGCTTCTGGATTTCGGGCTACTTCATGGAAACCCAGGTGGGGCGCATCCAGCCCGGACACCCCGCCGTGGTGACCCTCATGAGCTACCCCGACAAGCCCCTGCAGGGCGTGGTGGAGAGCATCGGCTGGGGCATCTTCCAGAAGGACGGCAGCACCGGGCAGGACCTGCTGCCCACCGTGAGCCCCACCTTCGAGTGGATCCGCCTGGCCCAGCGCATCCCCGTGCGCGTGCGCCTGCTGCGCCTGGAGGAGGGCGTGCTCCTGCGCGCCGGGGTCACGGCCTCCGTGCTGGTGATGACCGGCGACAAGCCGCAGGACCTGTCGAGCGTCCCGCCCGCCCCGGCCCTGCTCCAGTAGCTCCTGGGGGGAGGAGCGCGAGAGAGGGGAATCTTTCCTGGCTTGTTTGACGCGCCGGGAGGAACAATCTACCTTTGACCGATGCCAGGGGCGCCACGCGATGCCGGACGGGCTCCGGTCCGCGCGAAGCCTCCGCTGACGCCGCCAAGGAGGCGCGCATGATGGAAGGACGCAACGCGGCCTGGGACCTGCTGGAACTGGGGCACTCCCTGGGGGCCGAACGCACCGCGTACCTCTTCGGCGGCTCGAACCTCACGTACGGCGCGCTGAAAGAGCGCTCCCTGCGCTTCGCCTCCTACCTCGACGCCCGGGGCGTGCGGCCCGGCGAGCGCGTCCTGCTCGTTCTGCCCGACACCCCGGCCTTCGTCTGCGCCTTCCTGGGAGCCATGCTCGCCGGAGCCTGCCCCGTGCCGGTGAACACCACGCTCAAACCCTCGGACTACGCCTTCCTGCTGGAAGACAGCGGCGCGCGGCTCCTGCTCACCGTGCCGGGCCACCCCTCCCTGGAGGCGGCCGGACCGGACCGCCCCGCCGTGACCTGCGGCGATCTGGGGCCGCCGGACTTGGACGAAGCCCCCGAGGGCTTCGCCCCTCGCCCGGCTGATCCGGCCCATCCCGGCTTCATGCTCTACAGCTCCGGCTCCACCGGAAACCCCAAGGGCGTGCCCCACGCCCAGGAGAACCTGCTCGTCCCGCACAGGACCTGGGGCCGGGTGCTGGAACTGGGGCCTTCGGACGTGGTGTTCTCCTCCAGCAAGCTCTTCTTCGCCTACGGCCTGCTGGCCAGCCTGGCGCTGCCCCTGGCGGCCGGTGCGGCCACGGCGCTCTTCCCCGGCAAGCCCGGCCCGGGCGACGCCTTCGACCTGATGGCCCTCCACCGGCCCACGGCCTTCTTCGGCGTGCCCACGCTCTACAACGCCATGCTTCGGGTCTACGAGCCCGCCATGAAGCCGTTCGTCCCGGCGCTCTGCTACAGCGCGGGCGAGGCCCTGCCGCCGCTTCTGCACGAGGAGTGGCTGCGGCTCGCCGGGCGGGAGATCCTGGATGGCATCGGCTCCACCGAGGCCTTCAACGTCTTCGTCTCCAACCGCAAGGGGCGCTCCCGGGCGGGCAGCGCCGGGCAGCCCGTGCCGGGCTTCGAGGTGCGCCTCGTGGACGACGAGGGCGGCGACGCGCCCCCGGGCAGCGAGGGCCACCTGCTCATCCGGGGCGAGGGCCTCTGCCGGGGCTACTGGAACCGGCCCGACAAGACCCGCGAGGCCATGCTTCCCGGCGGCTGGCTGCGCACCGGGGACGTGTTCGTGGAGGAGGGAGGCTTTTTCTCGCACCGGGGCCGCAGCGACGACATGCTCAAGTCCGGCGGCCAGTGGGTGTCGCCGGTGCGGGTGGAGGAGGAGCTTCTGCGCCATCCCGCCGTGGCCGAGTGCGCGGTGGCGGCGCGGCGCGCGGCGGGCGCGGAAGTGGTCTGCGCCTTCGTGGTGCCGGCCCCGGGCGCGGTCCCCGGCAAGGCTCTGGATCTGGAATGGCGGCGGTTCCTCCTGGAGCGCCTGCCCCAACACATGTGCCCGGCGCGCTTCGAGTGCGTGTCCGAGCTGCCCAGGACGTCCACCGGCAAGGTGCGGCGCTTCGTGCTGCGCCAGGGCTGAGGCGTCCCGCAGGAGGTTTTGTGGAACAGCTGATCCAGGAACTGCGCGAACTGCTCATGGAGGCGGGGGTGGACCGGGCCGTGGCCGGGGCCGTGCGCTCCGAAGCGCCGCTGTTGCGTCAGGGGGTGGATTCCCTGGACTATCCGGCCTTCTCCCTGGCCGTGGAGAGCCGCTACGGCCTGTCCATCGACGAGCGCGACTCCCTCTCGCTGCGCACCCTGGACGATTTTGCGGCCTACATCCGTGAGCGCGTGCGGGGAGAGAGCCCCATCGGCCGCATCCGCCGGGACTGGAAGACGGTGAACCCCGGCCGCGACTACGAGGTCGGCCCCCTGCGTCCCGGCGACGGCCGGGGCGTGGCCCAGCTTTTCTACTCCGTCTACGGCGACCGCTACCCCGTGGAGGACTACTACGTCCCCGAGCGCATCGAGCAACTCAACGCCGAGGGAGCCCTGCTCACGGTGGTGGCCCGCCTGGACGACGGCTCCGTGGCGGGGCAGGGGGCCTTCTATCAAAGCTCTCCGCCCAACAAGGCGCTCTTCGAGTTCGGGCAGGTGATGGTGGCCCCCGAATACCGCGAGACGCGCATGGCCGCCCGGATCATCCGGGAGATGGATCGCCTCTCGCACACCATGACCCAGGCCCAGGGCTTTTTCGGGGAGGCCGTGTGCACGCACACCGTCACCCAGAAGCTCGTGGACAAATGGGGCTACTCCGAGTGCGGCCTGGAGGTGGCCCTCATGCCCGCCGGGGCCTACGAGAAGGAGGGCGCGGGCGCGCGCCGCGTGAGCTGCCTCCTGGGCGCGCGCGTGGACCGCGACCGCTCCATGCCCCTGCACCTGCCGGAATGCTGCCGCCCCGCCCTGGAGCTGATCCTGGAGGGCTTCCGCCTGGAGCGCGCCATCCGCTGGAGCCCGGCGGACCAGCCCCTCGCCGCCCGGACCTCACTGGAGCGCCGATCCTTCGATTTCGCCCAGGTGGAGCGGGCGCAGGCGCTCGCCGTGGGGGCCGATTTCCCGGACATCGCCGCGCTTCTGGACCGGGAGGCGGTCCAGAGGGGCCTGGCCGTGCTCCAGGTGTACGTGAACGCGGGCGAGCCCGGCGCGGCCTTCGCGGTGGAGGCCCTGCGGGAGCGCGGCTTCTTCCTGGGCGGGCTCATCCCCATCTGGTTCGGCCCGGACGCCATCCTCATGCAGAAGCTCTACGTGGAGCCCGAGTTCGAGGCCATCAACCTCCATTCGGACAGGGCCAGGGCCATCCTCGGACACATCCGGGCGGACCACGCCCGCGCCTGTGCCACCCTCTGAGGCCGCCGTGACGCACCTGCCGGACACCCTCTCCAAGGCCGTGGGCGCGGAGCGCTTCGCCACGGATTTCCTCCCGCCGGACTGCCTCTGGGCCGGAGCCAAACGCGCGGGCGTTGCGCACGCCGGAATCAGGACCGTGCACACGGGCGAGGCCCGCGCCGTGCCGGGCGTGCTGGCCGTGCTCACCGGGGCCGACGTGCCCGGGACCAACCGCCAGGGCATCGTGCACAAGGACCATCCCGTGCTGGCCGTGGACGCCGTGCGACACGCCGGGGACGCCGTGGCCCTGGTGCTGGCCGTGGACAGGCAGGCCCTGGCCCATGCCCTGGAACGCATCCGCGTGGAGTTCGACCCCCTGCCAGGCGTCTTCGATGCCGAAGAGGCCCTCGCTCCGGGCGCACCCCTGGTCCATCCCGGCCGGGAGGGCGGCAACCTCCTGGCCCATGCCCTGGTGGAGAAGGGCGACGCCCCGGGGGCCTTTGCGCAGTGCCATGCGGTGGCGGAGGGCGTCTTCGAGACCCCCATGCAGGAGCATGCCTTTCTGGAGCCGCCCAACGGCGCGGCCCGGCGCACCCGCAACGGCGGCATCGAGATGGTGGTTTCCACCCAGGCCCCCTTCCGCGACCGCTTCGAGATCGGCCACGCCCTGGGCCTGGACCCCATGAAGGTGCGCGTGCGCGCCCCCTCCCTGGGTGGCGGCTTCGGCGGCAAGGACGGGGCCACGGTGCAGTGCCTGCTTGCCCTGGCCGCGCTGCACGGCGGCGGGCGCTGGGTGCGCATGTGCTGGAACCGCGAGGAGACCTTTCTGGCCGGGTACAAGCGCCACGCCGCGCGCATCCGGGTGCGCCTGGGGGCCTCGCGAACCGGGGCGCTCAAGGCCCTGGAGTGCGTCATGCATTTCGATTCCGGCCCCTACGCCCACCTGGCCGTGGAAATCATGGCCCTGGCCATGGAGCACGCGGGCGGGCCTTACGCCGTTCCGCACACACGCGTGGAGGGCTTCTGCGCCTACACCAACAACCCCGTGGGCGGGGCCTTCCGGGGCTTCGGCGTGGCCCAGGCCAGCTTCGCCCTGGAGCGGACCCTGGACCTGCTGGCCGCGCGCCTGGGCATGGACCCGGCCGCCCTCCGCCTGAGGAACGCCCTGCGCCCGGGCGAGCTGAACTGCGCGGGCGTGGCGATGGAGTCCCCCACGGGGGCGGCCGAGTGCCTGGAGGCCGTGATGGACCATCCCGTCTGGAAGGACCGGGAGGCCTGGAAGGCGCAGGCCCCGGCCTTCAAGCGCCGGGGCGTGGGCATCGCGGCCTCGTGCAACGCCATGGGCTACGGCCGGGGCCTGCCCGACGCGGCCGCCGCCAAGCTGGAACTCACGCGGGCCGGGACCTTCCGCATCTACAACTCCGTGCCGGACATGGGCCAGGGCAACTCCCTGGCCTTCGCGCGCATGGCCGCCCAGGCCTTGGACCAGCCGCCCTCCGCCTTCGAGGTGGTCCGGCCCGACACGCGCCTGTGCCTGCCCGCCGGGTCCTCCTCGGCCAGCCGCACCACCTACGTCTACGGCAACGCGCTCCTCAAGGCCTGCGCGGCCATGCGCGAGAAGCTCCAGGCCCGCGCCGCCCTCTTCCTGCTGGCCGACGAACCGCACCGCCTGGTCCTGGCGCCCGGGGCCGTCACGGACCCGACCGGCGGCCGCAGCGTGCCCCTGGCCCTGATCGCCTCCATGCTCCAGCGCGACGACCGCATCTGCGTCGACCAGTTCGTCTCGCCCGTGGTGGAGAGCCCGCCCGACACCGGCCGGGAGTTCCGCCTGGGCTTCCCGCACCGTTTTTATTCCCACGCCGCGTGCGTGTGCGCCGTGGAGGCCGACGAGCTCACCGGTCAGGTGGAGCTTGCGCGCTGCGTCACGGCCGTGGAGTGCGGCCGCGTGTTCGACGCCCAGGGCGTGGAGCGCCAGGTGCAGGGCGCGTCGGCCCAGGGCGTCGGCTTCGCCCTCTTCGAGGACCTAGCCGTTCAAGAAGGGCTCATCCGCGCCGACGGTCTGGACCGCTACCTGATCCCCACCGCCCTCGACCTGCCCGATCTGGAGTCTCTCAGCGTGGAGGGCCACGAGCCCAGCGGCCCGCACGGGCTCAAGGGCATGGGCGAGGTGGGCGTGCACGGCCCGGGGCCCGCCGCGGCCCAGGCCCTGGAGGACGCGGTGGGCCTGGACGCGCGCCGTCTGCCCGTCACCCCCGAAGAGGTGCTCGCGGCCATGGGAGGCGCACGATGAGCGCGACCGTCACCCTGGAGTTCACCCTGAACGGCGCGCCCGTGCGCCTGGAGGCCGCCCCCGGCAGGCGCGTCCTGGACCTCCTGCGCGAGGACCTGGGCCTCACCGCCGCCAAGGAGGGCTGTGGCTCGGGCGAGTGCGGGGCCTGCGCCGTGCTGGTGGACGGCGAGGCCCGGCTCTCCTGCCTGATGCTGGCCGCCCAGTTGGAGGGGCGCGAGGTGGTCACGGCAGAGGGGCTGGGGACGCTGGAGAATCCGCACCCCGTCCAGGCCGCGTTCGCCGCCGCCGGGGCCGTGCAGTGCGGCTACTGCACCCCGGGCATGACCATCGCGGCCTCGGAACTGCTCGCGCGCGACCCCGCGCCGGACCGGGACGAGGCCCGCCGGGCTCTCTCGGGCAACCTCTGCCGCTGCACCGGCTACGTGAAGGTCGTGGACGCCGTGCTGGACGCCGCCCGGACCCTGCGTGGAGAGAAGCCGTGACCCCCGACGTGCGCTCTCCGCGCTCCCTGGAGGAACTCTGGCCCCTGCTGGAGGACGGCTACACGGCCATGGCCGGAGGCACCGACCTCCTGGCGCGCCGCGCCCCGGCACGCCCGGAGCGCATCGCCTGCCTGGAGCGCATCGCCTGCCTGCAGGGCGTGCGCGAGGAGGGGGGCCTGCTGCGCCTGGGCGCGTGCGAAACCCACGCCCGGCTCCTGCGCCATCCCCTGGCGGCCGTGCGGCTGCCCGTGCTGGCCCGGGCGCTCTCCGAGCTGGGCTCGCCGCTCGTCCGCAACATGGGCACCCTGGGGGGCAACCTCGCCACGGCCTCGCCCGCCGGGGACGCCCTCCCGCCGCTCGCCGTCCTGGACGCCCAGGTGGAGCTGACATCCCGCCGGGGCGTCCGGCTGGTCCCCCTGTCCGGGTTCCTGCTGGGGCCTGGCCGCACGGCCCTCTCGCCCGGGGAGATCGTCTCGGCGGCCCTCGTGCGCCTGCCTGAGCCCGGGGAAATCCAGCACTTCGAGAAGGTGGGACGGCGCAAGGCCCTGGCCATCGCGGTGGTCAGCCTCGCGGCGACCATACGCCTGGACGGGGAGGGCAGGGTGACGCAGGCTCGCCTGGCCCTGGGCAGCGTGGCCCCCACGGCCGTGCGCTGCCCCCGGGCCGAAGCCCTGCTCACCGGACGACACCTGGACCGGGAAACGCTCCTGGACGCCGCCGAGACCCTGCGCGAAGAGATCGCGCCTATCGACGACCTGCGCGCCTCGGCCGAATACCGTCGCGCTGTGGCGGGGAACCTCCTGCTGCGCCTGGCCCTTTAGGAGGCCTCCGGCGGCCAGAGAGGGCGCTGCCCTCTCTGGACTCTCCCGCCAGGGGGGTGACCCCCCTGGACCCGCAATTGCTTCGCGGGCTTCACCGGTAAGGCCGCAGGTTCCGGTCCTGGTCCCCCTGAGCGCGCCGCACGGTGGATCGTCTTCAAATCGGTCCGCCGTGCGGCGCGCTCAGGGGGGCCAGGGCCGGAGCCGGTGGGCGAATTGAACAGACCGGACGTATCCGATCG
Organism: Fundidesulfovibrio magnetotacticus; assembly: GCF_013019105.1. Lineage (NCBI taxonomy): Bacteria > Pseudomonadati > Thermodesulfobacteriota > Desulfovibrionia > Desulfovibrionales > Desulfovibrionaceae > Fundidesulfovibrio > Fundidesulfovibrio magnetotacticus. Next base: position 55,412 of record NZ_BLTE01000007.1, on the reverse strand, counting down.
TCTTCCGATCGGTCGGCGGCGACGGCCCGCGAAGGGGGCCCCGGGGGATGCTGCCGGTGGGACGAGGGAGCCGGGCCGGCTGCGGCTCAGTGCGGCGCGTCCGCCCCGGCGCGCAGCTCCCGCGCGGCCAGGGGCAGGTAGAGGAGCGCCGCCCCCGTCGCGCAGGCAGCGCTCACGCCGAACAGCGCCCCGAAGCCCCCGGAACCGGCCAGCAGCGCGCCGCCCGCCAGCGGCCCCAGCACGTACCCCGCGTCCATCATGAAGAGCATCAGGTTCATGTTCATGCCCCGCAGGCGCGCGGGCGACTCCAGGAACATGGCGGCGTTGGCCAGGGGCATGGCCACGCCCAGGCACGAACCGTAGACCCCGGCCAGGGCCAGGAAGGTCGTCGCGCTCGCCGCCAGGGGGAAAAGGACAATGCACGCGCCGAGCAGCGCCAGGGCCGAAAGGGCGGCCGTGCGCCGGGGCAGCCTGTCGTAGTACGGCCCGGCCAGCACCCGCACGGCGATGGATGCGCCGGTGGACACGGTGAAGAAAAGCCCCGGATCGGCCAGGCCCAAGGAAAGGGCGTAGGGCTTGGCGAAGAAGAACACCTGGGTGGTGGCCGCGAACGCCAGAAGGTTCGCGCCCAGGAGCAGCAGGACCGGCGGCCTGCCCAGGTTCTCCAGGATCTCCGCGCGCGAAGGCCCGTGGCGCTCCTCCGGTGGGAAGGCCTTTCGCCCCAGACGCTTGCCAAGGGGAACCATGAGCGCCAGGGCGGGCAGGGTCAGAAGCGCCGTCCAGGCGTAGGCCCGGGCCTCGCCCCCCGCGCGCGGCAGGAGCCATTCGGTCAGCGGGGGCATGAGGGCGTAGGGCACCAGCGACGCCAGCGAGAAGTATCCGAAGGCCCGGCCCGAAAGCTTCGGGGGCACGGTGCGCGCCAGGAGCGCCATCACCGCGCTCACCAGGCACACGAACGAGAGCCCGTGGAAGATGCGCACCGCCAGCAACTCCGGGACGGAGTGCGCGAACTGGTAGCAGGGCAGCGCGAGCCCCAGACCCGCCAGGGAGAGGCGCGCCAGCAGGAGGGCGCGCCGCGCGGTGACGAGCACGCTCAGGAAGGGCCGGACCGCCAGCGCGGCCATGGGCTCGGCCGCGATCACGGCCCCGCGCCAGGCCGGGTCCACGCCCTGGCGCTCCAGCCAGCTTGCCAGCCCGTAGAACACGGCGATGTTGCAGAAGCCGAAGGCCGCCGCCAGGGTGAGCACCGCGAAGTCGTAGGTGAACAGGCGCTGCGGCCCGTCGTCCGAAGGAGGGGTCATGAGCGGTCCAGGGCCTTGCGCAGGGCCTTGGCGAAGGCCTCCATGGCCTCCTCCCCGGCCAGCGTGACCCGGATCCAGTTGGGAAAGCGGAAGCCCGTCATGGTGCGCACCATCACGCCCTGGCGCATGAGCAGGCGGTGGAGCAGGGTGTCCGGCATGGGGGCGCGGGCCATGATGAAATTGCCCTCGCCCGAGACGTGCTCCAGGCCCAGGGAGTCGAACACGCCGCGCAGATGGCCGCGCGCCTGGGCCACCAGGGCGCGCGTGGCCTCCACGTGCTCCGCGCCGTGCTCCACCGCCGCCCGTGCGGCCAGCTGCCCAGGCGTGTTGACCGAATAGACCAGGTGCGTGCGCCGCACGATGTCCACGGCCTCGGCCGAGCCGCACAGGTAGCCCACCCGGAAGGCCGCCAAACCGTACATCTTGGAGAAGGTCCTGAACACGAGCACGTTGGGATGGCGCTCCAGCGCCTCCATGCCGTCGGGGAAGTCCGGCGAGTCCACGAATTCGCGGTAGGCCTCGTCCAGCACCACCACGGCGCGCCCGGCCACCCCGTCCAGGAAGCGCTCCAGGGTGGCCTTGTTCCACCAGGAGCCCGTGGGGTTGTTGGGGTTGCACACGAAGACGATCTTGGTCTTTTCCGTCACGGCCGCGAGCAGGGCCCCGGGGTCCAAGGCGTAGTCCCTGAGGGGGACGAGCCTGGCCTCGATGCCGGAAAACGCGGCCACCCACTCGTAGACGGCGAAGGTTTTGTCCGCCGTTACGATGGCGTCCCCGGGCTGGCAGAAGGCCTTGATCACCGAGGTGATCACCTCGCAGGAGCCGTTGCCCACCAGGAAGCGCGAGGGGTCCTTCCCGAAACTTCGGCCCAGGGCCTCGCGCAGGAAGTGGCAGTCCCCCTGGGGGTAGACGGCCCCCCGGCCGGGCTCGAAGGCCGCCAGGGCCTCGCGGGCGGCGGGCGGCGGCCCCAGGGCGTTCTCGTTGTTGTTCAGGCGCAGCAGCCGCTCCACGCCGTACTGACGCATGAGAACCTCGTCCGGACGGCTGGGGACGTAGCTCTCGAAGTTCAGGACGTGGGAGGGCGCGAGGTCAGCGATCCGGCTCATGCTGGAGCACCAGGAGGTCCGAGCGGCCCGCGAAGGGGAGCACGAGCCTCGGGCGGAATCCGGCCCGGGCGGCGGGGCCTGCCAGAGCGGCCTCCCAGGCGCGGGAGAGGTCGAGATAGAGCAGGATGTTCGCCGCGCCCTTGTCCGCAAGGGCCCTGGCGTGGGCGCGGAGGTTTTCGGGCACGTTGGCCCCGTCCAGCAGGGGGGTGAGCGTCGCCAGCCCCTTGTTCTTGTCCAGGTTCACCGAGAAGAGCGAGCGCTCGCGCTCCCAGGCTTCGGGGGATCGGGCGGGGAGGATGTCGCGGCACATGGCCAGGCGGTCGTAGGCCTTGCGCAGGAAGTCCGCCGATTCCGGGTCCGCCCAGACCGCCTCGCCTGCGTCCTCGCGCAGGTGGCGGTAGAGCACGGGTTGGCGCGCCGCGCCCTCGGGGCCGAGGAAAACGAGTTCCCCCAGGGGCTCGAAGTAGCCCGGTGGCACGTCCTGCGTGGCCCGTTCGCTGAAGACGATGTCCGCCTTCTCGCGGGCCACGGCCGAGAGGAAGGCGTCCGCCAGCATCCGGGCCACCTGTGGCCCGTCCCCCGGCGGGGCGAAGACGAACGGACCGGAAAAGGCCAGGCCCCTCCCGCCGGAGCGGGTCCAGCACAAAAGCCCCGCCGGGTGGGACGCCCCGTCCAGGGCCATGACGCTCTGGAAACGGCCCTCCAGGCTCATGTCCGCGAATTTTCCGGGCGTGCGGAAGCTGGCGGGGCAGTGGCGGGCGGGGTAGCGGGCGTAGGCCAGGGCGGCGGCGCGAAGGAGCAGGCCCGCATCGGCCTCCGCGCGGACGCGGTAGGGCGGGCGCACCGGTACGCATCCCATGGGGGAGTCCATGGCCGGATAGGCCTTGTCCACCTCGGCGTGCAGGACGAAGGAGCCGTCGCCCTCGCTTTCCAGGCGGAAACGGTCGGCCACGCGCCCGGCGAGGATCAGGCTCAGAGGCTCGCCGTCGTCCCCCGCGCCCGAGGGGGCGGGGGGGCGGCAGGCGTTGAGCGCGCCCAGGCAGAGCCCCTCGGCCCGGAAGCGGATGGATGCGCGGGTCTGGTAGGAGCTGCCCGTGAGGGCCACGCGGACCGGGCCGTGGTCCGGCAGGGTCTTGGCCAGGTAGAGGAAGAATTCCTCGACGGCCAGCTGGAAGCGCATCTGCTCGCGGGGGGCCATCGCGCGCGACCGGGCCAGGGCCTCGGCGGCGGTGGTCAGGACGCGGGCGTAGCCAGGGTCCGGGGGGATTTCCAGAGAGAGCGTGGTGTCCATTGCAGCCGCCGTGTTCGTGGTCGCGGGCGGCCCGGGCTCCAGGCCCGCGAAAAACCGTCGCGCCGCAAGCATAACCCGAACCCGGCGGCAAGGCAAACCGGCAGCGGACAGGGGACCTTGCGTCCGCCGACGCCTCGGTCTTCCGTGACCGGCCGACGGCTTGCGTCACGCCCCCTTAGGCCGTGGACTCCTCAACGCGATTCAGCGGGCGGTTGCTCTGGTCGAGGAACCATTGCATGTAGGCGTGGACCGACCGTCGGCCGGACTCCTGCAGACTCGCGATGGACTCCTGCGGCAGGTTGAAATCCGTTGCGCGCACACCGTCCGCTTCGATGAAGACGGTTCGCTGCCAGTCGGAGAGGTTGAGGAAATTCCCGGAACTGGAGTCGGTCATCAGTCCGATCATGGCTTTGATGTAGGCAGGGAAGGATTCGATGCCGCGCCGGAAGCCCGAATCATCGGGCGCGACGCCGGCGTCTCGCGTCCGGGTCTCCACCATGAGCCCAAGGGTTTCCTTGTTATAGAACCGGCTGGCGTTTCTGGAGGAGGGGTGGTCGACCAGGGCGAAGAGCCTCGCGTCGTCCTCCTGCGAGAGCCACCGCGCCTCGTCGTAGAAATTCAGCGGGTAGTTCCAAGTGAGGCCGCCGTCCACGTAGGGGCCCTCGCCGTCGAGCCGGGCGACGCTGAACAGGAAAGGGATGCTCATGGAGGCCTGGAGCGCCTTCCAGATGGGCAGTTCCGGCGTTGTCGAGGCGCTGAAGATGTGCGCGCATTGGAGTGTCACGTTGGTCGCGATGACGGCCAGATGCTTGCAGGCAGCGCCGCTGCGGCCCGCAAGTCCCTCAAGCTGTCCGAAGGTGATTCCGGGATCGCCCGAAAGGCTCTCCATGTGCCGCTTGAGCCAAAGGCTGAGGCGCTTGCCCTGGAACCAGCCGTAATCGGTGAGCAGGTGGGGCAGGGGCTGGCCAGGCCAGAACGTCTTGTCCAGAAGTCCGCGAAGGAAGCCGCTGTCCAGCAGCCGCCCGAGTTGTTCGGCCCGGCCGCCCAGGGCTATGTGCGCGGCCACGAGCGCCCCCGAGGACGTGCCGCAAACCCTGCGGATGTCCGGGATGACCCCGTACTGCTCAAGGGCCTCCAACGCTCCGATGTACGCGACACCCTTCACCCCGCCGCCTTTGAAGACAAGATTTCGGAATTGGGTCACGCCGTATCCTCCGGGCTTGGGTGGCTTGTGTTCGGGTTTGATCCTCCGTGCCGGGCCAGGCTGACCAAGCAAATTGCACTCCATGATCCGTGTCCTCTCGCACGGGCCTGGCAGGCCGTCGTGGCACGATTCATGCTTTAGGACCTTTGAAAGGAGATCACCATGAAGCCGTTCACACTGATCTTGGCGTTGTCAGTCTTCTTCAGCGGGTCCGCCCTGGCGGCTCCTGAGTATACCCAGGACACAAACCTGAACTGGGACGGATACAACTCCTCGACCTATGTCACGACATACGGGACCAAATACGGGGCCATCCCCGGGGATGTCATAGGCATTCCGGACATCAAACAGATTGGATTCACTTTCAACGGAACGCACCTAACCGCTGTCTCCGTCGACTTCTTCCTTCCGACGCAGCAGTCGCGCAGTTCGTGGAACTCCGACAAGTTGAAGCCCGGAGACATCTTCATCAACATCGACAACGACACGGACTGGGACTACATCATCCACAACCCCGATTCGCTCGTTCGCCCGGGCGGAACGGCGACAGCGTCGTCGGCTCAGCAAAAGGCGGCCATGGACGCGGTGAAGAACGATGTGGTCGACTCGCAGTGGACGGTGTACAAAGCCGACGGTGCGGGGCTGGAGTATGGCAACACGGCGACGTGGGCCGCCAACTACAACATGTCCACGGTCTACGAATACAACCTCGGCGGCTGGGACTGGCGCAAGAACCACCCCGTGCAGGCCAAAGATCCCGGCGACCCCACCGGCATCACCGCGACGGTCACCTGGCCCACCAGCGTGGCTGTGAATACGACCAGCACCGACTTCTGGGCCACCTGGACCCTTTCCGGCGGCGGCATCGAGCTGCAAGGTCATCATTCCATGACTGTAGGCTTCGCGGTGAGCTGCGCCAACGACGTCTTCTACGAGCGGGCGCCCATTCCCAACCCGGAACCCGCCTCCATGCTCCTTATGGGCGCCGGCGCGCTGGGAATCTCCTTCCTGCGCAGGCGGGCCCGCAGTAAGGAAGAAGTGTAAGGGATCGTTTCAATTCATGTCGGGTATCCTTACAGGCCCGGCGGTGTTCGGCCGCCGGGCTTTGTCGTTTCTGGCCCCGATCCGAATGATTCCTGCGGCCCCGATCGCCCCCCCCCACTAGACGAACCGCTTGAAGCGTTGTTACAGGATGATGTACCTGCTCAAACACGTACAAGCAGACAAGCAATGCTCCAAGAATGGTACTGGGCCCTTTCGGCCTCCGTGCTCGACCAAGCGAAACCCCTGGGGTACGCGCGGGATGCCGCCCGTTACCGGGGAATCTGGACGCGCAACGCCGAGGCCTGGCGGGGTCATCTCGAAGCCTGCCGCGCTTTTATCCTTCGGTCCGCCCGATCGGCCGCCGGGCATGGCGTCGCCGTGGTGGCGGGGTCGGGGTGGTGTCTCGATGTTCCGCTGGAAGAGCTTTCCCGCTTGTTCGTCAACGTCGTGCTCGTCGATGTCGCCCATCCTCTGGAGGTCCGGCGCAGGGCCGCGCGGCTTGGCAACGTGCGCCTTCTCCATGCGGACCTTACCGGCTCGCTTTCCGCAGTGCTGGAGTCCCTGAAATCCGGGGTGCGACTCCCGAACCGATTCGTCCCCGTCGACCCGCTTCCCGGGGTGAGCCCGGACATCACGATTTCCGCCAATGCTCTTGCACGGCTTCCCCTGCTGCCCATGGAGCGCCTTTGGACCGCCGGCCGCCATTCGGAAGGGGAGTTGGAAGCTTTCGCGCGCAATGCCATGCAGGCCCACCTCGACTGGCTTGAAAGCCGTCCGGGGGTTCGCTGTCTGCTCACGGAGCTTGCGTGGCTCGGGGTTGCCGACAACGAGACCATGATGTCGGATCCTCTGCACGGCGTGGCTTCCCCCGCGCCCCAGGAGCGCTGGGAATGGAGCTATGCTCCCAGGCCCGAAGCCCACCCCCTCCGGGACGTTGTCCACGTGATCGGGGCGACGGTTTTCTAATTCCCGGCGTTTCCCTGTCGTGATCTCCGGCTTGGCGGAGCCCAAGGCCGATCCACTCCTGACCTCTCCGCGCGTCCCAAGTCCTGGCCATAGCATGCCCGGCCCCGCATCACCGTGCCGGTCCCTTCTGGAAGAACATCCGACATGTGTTGCGTTTGTTTACATTCTGCCCGTTGGATTCATCCGAAAAGGCCGTTTCGGCACGTCCAGAGTGCAGTTTCCAATCCTGGAGAGGACGGCTGTCTTGGCATATATTTTGTAATGTATTTGAAATATGACAACAGACAAGGAAAGAGAGCATACAGTGATGCATCAGCAATTGACAGTATCAAGGGGGGGCACGACAACAGTTTGTTTTGATATTCCAGTCGGTTTGGCTGACAGATTCCGTGAAAAAGCCAGTCTCGCTGGAGAAACGCAGGACGCACTGTTGGATGATGTTTTGACAAAATTCTTGAATTGCACGAGCGATGCACGTTTCCATGAAAACGGATTCGATAAAAGGAGGGAGAAGCGTGTTGATGTATCGATAAACGGAGTGATGGAGATTTCTATGCCGCACAATGAGACACAATATAAGGCCGTGAAGATACGTGACATTTCTGTTGGTGGCCTCGGGATGGTCATCAGCTGCGACTCGTCTGTGATAGTGGATAATCTGCGTAGTGGAACACCGTTTGTTGTTATTTTTAGTGTGCCGTCACTTACGAATATTTTCAAGGTGTTGTGTAGGCCCGTCCATGTGACAACAAGTCTTGCGGTGTCTGTAGGTGCTTCGTTTGTTAAGCTCCCGGCAGTGTTGGCAAACACGCTTCAGGTTCATTTCGGCTTTTGAATCCCGAGACGGCACCCCTCCCCGCCCTGCATTTTCGTGTTACGAGTATTGACGCCAACAAGGGGCTCCCTTAAACAATGCTTGGTTTGCATTAGCCGTTTGGCGTCTGTTCGTACCATGTTCCCCTTTGTATACTGAAGGCGTCTGGAGTGGCGGGCAGAATGGCCAATATTATTGTTCTTGAAAAGGGACGTGATATCCTTAACGAAATTTTAGAGATTTCCAAGGGGGTACCTCATTCCGTCTGCTCCGCCAAGCGGTCTAGCGATCTGGTGGAGGACGGGCAGGAAGCCAAAACGGACCTGCTTGTCTACTATAAAAACGACGGTGTCCCCGTCGATCAGCTCTTCAACCGGATCCGTGAGTTCCGTTCCCCCCCCAAGGTTCTGGTCGTTGTCGACAAACCCGACTTTTCCGAGTTGGAATTCTCCCTGCGCGAAGGGGCCCTGGATTATATCCCCCGCAACGAAGCCACGGGTTTCCTGACCAGCTTGTTGGGGCGTCTGGACCAGCTTGTGGTCAAAGACGAGCCCATCGGGGCCGAGCTCGGCGAACGGTTCAACATCGTCGGCGAGTGCACGCTCATGCGCAACTGTCTCAATACGGTGGCAAAGGCCAGACACAGTGATGTTTCCGTGCTCATCCAGGGGGAGACGGGCACTGGCAAGGAGCTCATCGCGCGCGCGATCCATGGCATCAGCACGCGCTCCTCGAAGAGCCTCATCGTGGTCGACTGCGCCTCGCTGCCTGACACCCTCGTCGAATCGATCCTGTTCGGCTATTCCAAGGGGGCCTTCACCGGGGCTGACATGCAGAATGAGGGTCTCGTTATGCGAGCGCATGGGGGGACGCTTTTTCTTGATGAGGTCTCCGAGCTTCCCCTGGAATTGCAGAAAAAGTTTCTCCGGGTGCTCCAGGAGCGAAGGTTCAGGCCTGTAGGAGCAAAGCGCGAAGTGGAGAGTGATTTCAGGCTCGTTGCAGCGACTAACAAAGATCTTTCTCAGATGGTTAAGGATGGCCTTTTCCGTTCAGATCTTTTGTACAGAATCCAATCGCTCAAGGTCAATCTGCCGCCGTTGAGAAGTCGACTGGAAGATCTTCCGCTGTTGATCAAGCATCTTCTGAAAAAGTCGTGCAAGAAAAATCGTATTTCAGAGAAGTCATTCTCGGATTGTTTTTTAGAGACAATGAAATGTCACGATTGGCCAGGAAATGTGCGTGAGTTGGAGAATGTTCTCGACTCTGTTGTGGTGCTGGCTCATTTCAGTCCTGTTGTATATCCTGAGCATATTCCTCACTACATTCGTGTTCGCGTGGCAAAGCATTCTTTGCATAATAATGACATGCAGTCATCTGGTGACTTGAAGAGAATAACAGGCGGGTTGGTTACCAGGTCGTCGTTGCCGACGTACAAAAAATACCGGAACGAAGTGCTGGAGTCGATGGAGCAGCATTATTTCAAGGAAGTGTATGAACTCAGCGGCGGCAATCTGGCGGAGGCCATGAAGATCACCAACCTCTCCAGGGCCAGACTTTATGAATTTTATAAGAGATACAATCTGACGAAGAGTGAGGCGCACTGAATTTGAACAACTTCTGGTAAGCAATTTGCATGAGTGACCCATTCTGCCTGGGAGCATTGCATGCAACATATTTCATTGTCAAACTCATCGGGCTCGCCACTGCCTCCGCCAATCGCCCAGGACGACGGCTCCACCTCTGGAGCGGATCGTCGCCGTACCATACGTATCCGCCGTTCCGCATTGCTCGACGCCAAGCTTGAATCGCTCGATCGGCCGAGCATCAAGATCGCCGAGACCATGGAGGAATATTCCCAGGCCTTCGGGGTGCTCCATGATGTCTATGTCGCTTCAGGCTACCTGCGGTCTCCATTGACGTCCGGGATGCACTTTGGCATCCACCATCTCCTTCCGAAAACATGTGTGTTTGTATTCAAGACATATCTGACGGTCATATCGACCATGAGCTACATACCAGATACTCCGCAGTTTGGTCTTCCAATGGATGAGCTTTACAAAGATGAACTTGACTCGCTTCGTGCACAGGGTCGTAAAATCATAGAGGTCGGGTCCTTGGCAACATCACCGCACAGGCGGTGGCAAAACATTGTCGTCTTTCTGGCCAAGGCAATTTTCACCTATGCCTTATCCACGGGGGCTGACGATCTCTGCATCATGGTCAACCCGAAGCACGTAAGATTCTACAAGTCAATTTTCCTGTTTGAGGAATTTGGAGAGGCGAAGCATTACGGAAAGGTGGACGCTCCGGCTGTCGCACTTCGCGCCGACATGCGCGATATCGAATCTGCACTTTTCAAAGCCTATCATGACAATGACTTTGATACGAACCTTCACGCATTCTTCGTAAAGGTCAACGCGCGTCCAGGAGGTCATGAAGTTGATGGCGAAAGTTCTGAAAAAGATTACTCTCTGGACAACGACATAATGCGTCATCTCTTGCATTCAAATCCGTTTGTTCTCCACGCGCTGTCGCCTGGGCAACTGGCATGGCTGAAGCAAACATACGGCTGCGTCATCTCACAAACGCCCCCTCCTGTATCATGACCACCAAAGGACAGGATCCCCCCGTCGCGTCGTCACTGTTCGACGTCGAGGCCCGGGCTTTCATGGAGGCGGCCTTCTCCCGCAACCTGGGCATTCTCACCCCGCAGGAGCAGGAGAAACTTTTCCTGTCACGAGTGGCCGTGCCCGGCCTGGGGGGCGTCGGCGGGCTTCACTGCATGACTCTGGCCAGACTTGGCGTGGGGAGCTTTCACTTGGCCGATCCGGACGCCTACGAACTGGCGAATTTCAACCGCCAATTCGGGGCCACGGTGCGCCATCTGGGCGAAAGCAAGCTGTCCTCCATGGTCGAGGAGATCCGTCAGATCAACCCCCGTGCGTCGCTGACATCGTTTCACGACGGGCTGACCCCGGACAATCTGGACGAATTCCTCTCCGGTGTGAACGTTGTCGTGGACGGTCTGGACTTCAGCGCCTTCAACATCCGCAGGATGCTCTTCAACAGGGCGCGTGAAATGGGCATCCCGGTTGTTACGGCCGCCCCCCTGGGTTATACTGCGTCGCTTCTGGTCTTCGCTCCGGACTCCATGACCTTCGATGACTACTTCGACAACCGACCGGGGCTTTCCGAGCGCGAACGCCTGCTGCGCTTCGCGGTCGGGCTGGCGCCTTCCGGGCTGCATCTGGGGCAGATCGATCCGGCGAAGGTCGATCTGGCCAGGGGGCGGGGCCCGTCGCTTGCGGTTGCCTGCCTCCTCTGCGCAGCCTTGGCAGCCACGGAAACGGTACGGCTCCTAGGGGGGCGTCCCGGGCTCAAAACTGCCCCATGGTCGCTGCAGGTTGATCTTGCCACGGGCCGGTCCAAATGGTCCCGTCCGCGCCGGGGCAACGCCTCGGCAAGCCAGCGTCTCAAGCTTTGGTACGTCCGTAACGTTCTCCTGGCAGGCATGTCCGAGGCGACGCGCGGCGTGCCCTCCACACCGGTCGGCGTCACGGCGGGCCAGGCTCCGACTCCCGACCAACTGGGCTGGCTGGAGCAGGCGGCTCGCCAGGCGCCCTCCGGCGACAACTGCCAGCCGTGGCGCATCCAACGTACGGAGAATGGCCTGAGCATCCGGCTCGATCCATCCCGCGACGGTAGTTTCTTCAACTTCCGGCAGTTGGCGTCCGTCATAGCCTGTGGCGCAGCCGTCCAGAATGTGGTTAGCTCAGCCCCGGATACAGGCCTCAGGGCCTTGTTTGAGCTCTTGCCCGATCCTGCCGACAGGGATTGCATGGCGGAAATACGTCTTGAGCCCTCAGTTGCTGTCCCTGATGTGCTTAGCGAAACGGTTTGGACGCGCTGCACCAATCGACGTCCGTATTTCCGACGCTCCGTGGACTCCTACAGCGTTAAGCGTCTCGTGGAGTCGGCGGAGCCCTCCCGCCTGATCGTCGTGCATGATCCCAAGAGACTCCGGGAGCTTGCTGGTCTTGTCTATCTTGCGGACCGCATCCGGGTGGAGCGTCGCGACCTGCACGAGCACTTCACCTCCATGACCCGCTTCACACCTCCCGACGGGGCCGGGCATGACGACGGCCTGCCGCTCAAGAACCTCCATGCCGGCGCGGCGGGCGAGGCCTTCCTGCGGTTGACGCGTCCCTGGTGGGCCATGCGTGTCGCCAACACCGTAGGTCTCGGCAGGCTGGTTGCGCTGCATTCGCGCCTCGGCATGCTGTCGAGCCCTCTCGCGGGGCTTTTGTGCGCGGAGCAGGCCGACGTGGAGGGGTTCCTGAAGGGCGGCATGGGGATGGAGCGCGTCTGGCTCATGGCCACCCGCCTGGGCCTTGCTCTTCAGCCCATGACGGCCATCACCCTCTTCTGGCTGCGCTGGCGTCTGGAGGGTCCGGATGCCTTCAGTAAGGCGCACCGGACCCTCCTGGAAAAGGTTTGGCAAGGGTTCGAGAAGCTCTTTCCGGAGCTCGGAGCTGCCTGCTGGCCGGTGATGCTCTTCCGGGCAGGGCATGCGCGGCCCATCAGCCAAGGCACCCCCAGAAGACTGCGCGAGCCCTAGCAGCCTCTTGAAAAATCTTCGCTGGCTGCGTTGCAGGGGAAAAGCCAAACCCTCACGTATGGGAAATACGCTTCGGGCTTGGCTTTTTCCCCGCGCCTTGCCAGCGAGTTGTTTGAGCAGGCTGCAAGAATCGACTTATTTAACGGTCTGCCAGGCGCGCAGTGGGGGCGGTCCCCCAGCCCCCAGGGACTCTAAGGCCTCGGCACATGCGCGAGGGGCGTCGCGGGTCTGGATGATCTGCCCCAGGCGTCGCGCCGCGGAGGTGTACGCCGCATCCTCCAGGACGCGCTCCACGGCCTGTTTGAGGGACGCGGGGGAGCGCAGGAAGGCCTCCGGCGTTACGGTGAGCCCCGCCCCCAGGGCCTGGACGCGGCGCATGTTGAACTTCTGGTCCGGGATGGTGGGAATGCCCACGATGGGCTTGCCCAGGCGCAGGGCCTGGTAGACGCTTCCGTTGCCCCCGTGGCAGACCACCACGTCGCTCTCCACGATGACCAACTCCCCATCAACGAATTCCTCGATCCGGATGAAGCGGCTTGGCGAGGCCACATCCCGGGTCTGTCCGCCCGTGGTGATCACCGCGTTCCATCCCTCCGCCTCGAAAACGTCCGTCACGCGCTGAAAGAATTCCGGAATACCCGTGGTGCCCATGGTCATGTAGATCATGGGGCCGTCGCGCCTGGGCAGGGGCCACCAGTCGGGTCGGCCCTGGGGGAGTTCCCAACCCAGGGGGCCGACGTAGCGGGTGTCGGCCGGGAGGGTGCGTGTGGGGAAATATTCTGGGATGTCGGCCAGCAGCGTCATGTCTGCCCCGGTCAGGCAGTTGGTGGCCGTGACTCTCTTGCGCAGCGAGTGTCGTCTGGAAAGCCTTGAGAAGTCGCCCATGGCCGTGTCGAACACCGTCATCTCCACGGCCAAGTTCACCCGGTTCAGGACGCGCCGGACCAGGGAGCCCTGCGGCGCAAGACGCTCCGGAACCCCCTCGAACAAGGGAACATAGGGGAGCGCCCGGTATTCGCAGGATGAAACGTTCACGATGGCGGCATGCCTGTGTCCGCCCAGTTGCATGGAAATGGCCGCTGAAAAGCGCCCGTCGGTGAGGACCACGTCCGGACGCAGGCGGCCGGCCAGTTCAAGGTCCGCCTCGATCATCCGGTTCAATTCTTTGGTGGTGACGAAGCGCAGCGTTCCTTCCCGGATGCGGTCGAAAAGAGCCTTGGGATCGGGCTCGAACAGGGGGTGGGCCTGGAATCCTGCCTCGGACACGTGTCGCAGCTTGGGGCTTTCCCCAGCGAAGTGCACCTCGTGCCCCCGGCGGCGCAGTTCCAGGGCCACGGCCAGTGGCCGGGCCAGGTGCGAAAAGGTGTGGGAGTATGGGATGCAGAGGATGCGCAAGGTGCCTCCAGATCAAAAAGGAAAGGCGGGGAAGACCGGCTTCCCCGCCTTTGCCTGCAAGGGAACTCTAGTTCTTTCTGGCGCGGCGGCGCAGGCCGAAGAGGCCCAGGAGGCCGGAGCCCATGGCGATCATGGTGGCGGGTTCGGGGGTGGCGTAGATCTCGGCGCGGTCGCCGATGGCCACCTGGTAGTCGCCCGTCTGACGGGTGCGGGTCAGGCCCAGGCCGGTGGCGCTGGCCTGCGCGGCCTGCCAGCCGCCGGTGTTGCCCAGCAGGGTCTGCACGGCCAGGCCGGCGGTCGGGGAGAGGCTGAAGTCCATGGTGCCGAAGTAGTTGCCCTGCGGGACGGTGCCGCCGACGTACTGGCTGAGGATGTTCACGGAGAAGTCGTCGGCGCTGCCGAGCTGGAACGAGGACCAGAGGTCGCCGCTGACGATGTTGTTCACGTTGGTCGAGGAGTAGGTCTGGGTGGGGACGGAAGCGAGGTCGGTGGACCAGTACATCTTGAGCACTTCCGAAGCGTTGTCCTTGGTCCAGGTGTCGTTCTGGGCGTCGTAGGAGCCGAAGGCGTCCTTGAATGCATTGGACAGGGACGCGAACTGGCCGGAGGTGTAGTCGACAGCGCCCAGGGTGAGGATGGCGTCGCCGTTGCTGGCCAAGGAGATATTCGTCACCTGGGCCATGAACACGCCGGTGAGGTATCCGGCCCCGGCGTTGAGGTTGTTGTAGGTCTGGACCGAGGTGGAACCATTTTCGCTGTACATTTGCGAGACGTTGAGAACGCCAGCGAAAATGGTGCCATACAGGTTGTTGAGCTGCGGCCAGGAATTCGGGTAACCCGATTCCCATCCGTTCATGGTGAGCGAGTTAACGCCTTCGCTCAGCGTAGGCCACGCCGGGGTTGCATTCGCGTGCAAAGCACCACCGAAAGACATGAGCGCGACAATCGCAATGATCAGCCTGATTTTTTTCATGGTTACTGTCCTCCTGTTCACCGTGTACAGCAAGTGTAATGCCATCTTGTTGTTGCTTGTAATTATTGACTAATTCGTCAAGGCTGGTCGAACTGGTCTGTCGGCGTAAACTTTTCCGACCGCGAATTCCAAGAAACTTAACAAGCGGCTCGAGGGCTGGGTAGCGGGGTGCGGCAGGAGTATGTGGTTACTGCCCGCCGACGCGCCGCTCGATGGCGTCCGCCAGGAGTGCGCGGGCTTTGGCCATGGCATCCGGGTCGTCCCGCCAAGCGAAGGGACCGTTTCCGACCTGTGCGCAGATGCTTTCCGCCTCGGACCGGCCGCCCAGCTTTTCCAGAAGGGCGAGGTATTCGAAATCCTCAAACCCGTCTCGAATCGCCTTGAGCCTGATGGAAGGCACGGGAATCTCTTTGGTCCCTCCGATGACGTCCGGCGTCCCCGGATACCAGAGCGTACCGTCCCCGTTGGCGTCGAATGCGAACTGGTTTTCCCACGGGCGGTTCTTCCAGGCTAAAGCCATGTGGTAGTAAAGCACTCCCTGCACACCGCGTTGCCAGGTGAGCCATCCGACGACACGCGGCGAGACGGCGCTGGCGTCGATGAAGTAGCTGGGCAGGCTTTTGGTCTCCTCCGACATCATGGAGGTATACCACCACACCTGCTCCCCCGACTTCTGTCGCGACCGGTAAAGTTCCTCGCCGCCGTGCTTGTCCTTGCTGTCGTAGAAGTTGATCACGGGGCACCAGATGTCGATCAGTCCGCGTAACTCCGGGCGGCATTCCGTGGTGACCAGGGTGCGCAGTTTCGGGGCTCCGGCCTTGATCAGCCGTGCTCTCCGGGCCAGCTCGGGAATGTCGCTGTCGCGGGGTTCGTCCCACACGTAAACATAGGTTCTGTCCAACCAGCCTTTGCTTTCAAGGTAGGCCTGCACCGCGCGCCAATAGGCCACCCAGGCTTGATCGGAGTTCACATCCGGCTTGCCGGAGACGTTGATGGAGTCGAAGGAACGTCCATGCGGCATGCCCTTTCCAGTCATAGCCGATTCGTAATACTGTTCAGCCTGCTTCGCATTGATGCTGCACGTGTCAGAGTTGACGTCATAGACCCCAGTGATTGTGAAATATCCGCCATATAGTGAGATGCGGTGCTTGGATGCTTCCTTGGTGTATATATTGTAGTTCTTGCCAAGGTATGTCGGGTCGCAGCCGAATGATGTCCGTAGCGTCTGTTGAACTGGTATGGTGAAGTTTCGGACAGTAAACGCCAGCGGGATCTCCTTCTGCAGCACGCTTCCACTGTCAACACGGACGGTTCCTCGATACGTACCAGGTGTCTGATTTGACGGGACGTCGATCTCAATCCAGAACGATTCATTCTCCCCGCCATTCTTGACCATTGGTCGCTTTGCACGAGATTCACCGAAATATGCGTCTCGGAGAGGAACCAAAGCGTCAGGCCACCAGCCGATCCTTCCGACGTTTTTGGAAGGTTTGGTGAGGTTGATATACTCCTGACGGTAGATGCAGACGTTGTCGTCCGCGATGGCCGATCCACCGGGCCCCTGAAGGGGGGAAATTGTCACGCGGAGGTCGTCTAGGGTTGCCGCTCCGGTGAGCACAAGCTGGATCAGCTCGGACTCGCCCCGCGCGGCAAAGAATGTCGGCGGAGAGGAGGGCCTTTGGGGCAGGTCGAAACGCATGATCTTGCGCAGGGGGGACTCGAAATAAGCCTCGAGAGCCGACTCCTCCGGCGCGGCCTGGACATAGGGCTTGTCCGTTTGCACCCAGGGGCTGGCGGCGCCGAGATCGTTGACTGCTCGGATCCTTATGTGGACTTGGCCCCCAGGCCGGACTCCATCCATGGGGAGAAAAGCCTTCCGCTTGTCGCCGGGCAATTGCGCCAAAGGTACCCAGTTGGACCGGTCCTGCGACGTCTCGATCTGGTAGGAAACCTGGGCGCCTTGGTTGAAGTCGTGGGGGGCCTTGTGCTCCCACGTGAGCAGCACCTTGTCCTTAACCGGGTTTGGTGGGGGCTGCATGGACCATTCGGGAGGGGTTGGAGCTGCAACGCCCGAAAATGAGCACCGGAGCTTGAGGACCGGGCGAACGCTCTCGCTCCCATTGGGGCTGCCGAATACCAGGGGGTGGTTGGGGTTGCGCCCACCGCCAACATATTCTCGACGCACCAGAGCTCCGGGGGATCCTTTCCCGGTGGCCCAGGCCTCGACGGTCTCCCTGGGCAAGGGGAACTCGTACCAGCGACCGTGCGGGGTCTTTTGGGGGTGGTTGGCGCCATACCATGGTGTGGAGACCATCGGGGATCCGTCGAGACCCTCGACCACCAGCTTGAGGGACACGTCGGTCCAGTCGGGTTCGTAGCGGTAGTACAGCAAAAGACTGGCGGATTCCACACGAGGCTTGTTACCCGGAAGTGTGAACTTCGGGATGGTCAGGCGAAGTGGTGTCGTCCCCAGCGTGTACCATTCTTGATCTGGCGCAACGTTGGCGGCGAAGGGCAATGACAGCTCGCAGGTTTTTTGTTGCTCGGTGGATGCTGCGGTGCACTCGTTACTCAAGCAGACAATGGATGCAACAATGATAATCAATCGTGTCAGTGATACTGCGCTCATGTTATCCTGCCGTTGTCGCTACATGTTTCATAGCCTGTTTGTGTGTCTGTTGTACAGTGCGCTTAAATTCTTGAAATATGCATAAATTTCTTGGAAAGTAATGTTGCTGGTATCGCAACAATGATGGAAGCCGCCATGAACAAAGGAACTGTTGCGAATGATTTACCGATATATTGCAGTGTTGGCTTGATGAGTTCAAAGTGAAGTATGTAGACAGCGAGTGACAGCGATGCAATGTATGCAAAAAATTTAGCGTTTCGTGTGAAGATGCTCATGTCGTTAATCCTTCCGGCGACAAAGAAGAGCGAGGTCATCGTGGAAATGTTTACATAAAAATTGATCATTCTTACAGAAGGAATGAAGTGTACGATGGCCGTATGGAGTGTCATGGAGGTAATGAAGATGGTGAGCCATGGGATCGATTTCCCCTCGTTGCGGGACGATGAGTAATGTTGACCTGCAATAATACCAAATAGAAACATGCAAAGCGCATTGAAACAGTAGAGGATGTCGCTAGAGGGGTTTGTCGCTAGAGAGTAGTTGTTGCTGCCTAGAACAAGCGCGGCGGGTGCGATGAGTGCAATGGCGAGCAGGGCAAGCCGGAAGCTGTTTCTGCCTACCACAAGGGGGAACAGGAGGTAGAGGACAATGAGGTTGGGGAGAAATCGTGTGGATTGTTCAAGGGAGTGCGGGATCATGTTCTGCCAAATATCATAGAGCAGTTTCTGAGGGTTTGCAGGGTTGGCGATAATGAAAAACAGTATCGCTGGAACAAATAGCCTGAGGAACCTCCTTCTGTACCAATCAATCGGGGCTAGTGGCCTGTTGATATAACTAAGCAGCAGTCCGAATCCGGATGCGAAAAAGAAGATGGAGTTGCCAAGGTGTCCTCCAACAGCGAAACGCCCGTCTGGATACAGTGGCGTCATGTGCGAATTTACGATGAGCAGAATCGCAAGCGAGCGCAAAACGTGGATGGCGACATTTTGAGGTGCACTAGTGGAGGAAGGCCCGGACATGGTCAGCTCCTTTGATCTGCATCGAATCGTTGTCTGATTGCTGTAGTTTATTTAGATATTGCCGCGCTTTTGAGAAGTGTGATGTCCTGTCGACGCAGGCGTGTCACGCTGCCTGTCTATTAGAGGACGAGTTTGGAAAGATGTTGTTGACTAGTTTGCGGAGACATTCCATGTTGAATAGCATGTTGGCAACTATATAAAACCCCACGCCTGCCCCGCATTTGAAGGCTAGCGCCATAAAATTATCGCTGTACTGATGGCTGCTGGCTAAGATCATTACTGTGATTAGAGCTATGTGTATCATTGCGATCCTTCGCAGCCGACTTATTACTTGGGCAAAGCTGATTCCGAGCCTTGCGAGAAGAGCTTTGCTGAATCCGAGGCTGAGAAGAGGGTACGCAGTTATCCATATAAACAGAGAGTATCTTGGGCCAGCTGTCGCTGCGATCAGCGTAATGCTTACGCTTAGGACAATAATTAACGTCAGCATGTAACGTATCTGTTCATAGATCATGCCCATTGCTGTCATGCAATTTATATTGTAACTTTCTGCAAGCCTGAACAGGCATGCAACACAAAATATCTTCAACGGAAATACGGCTTGTGACCAGTTAGGCCCTAATAAAATGCTGACTGTTTCGTCAGCGCAAAAGAACAGTATGTAGTAGAACGGCGCGATAACCAGTGCTTGGTGTTCCGCAGCCTTGAGCGTCAATTCACGCAAGGCTGAAATGTCCCCCTGGTTGCGCGCGAGATACGGATAGAGAACCTGGTTCACGATCCTGACGATTTTCTCGAAAGGCATGTTGGTCAACTGTTTGGCGAAGCCGTATGCTCCGAGAAAATCCTTGGTGGCAAGCTTGCCCAGGATCGCCGTGTCGACGAGGGCGTAGAGTTGGAAAAAAATGGACCTGACCATGATCCCGATTCCGAAGTAAAGGATGTCGCGGATTTCCGAATATCTGATTAGGAGCGTTGGCCTGATGCGTTCAATCCTGCTGAACATTATGAATTGGAAGAACTCAATTAAGAGCCACTGCGCAGCCAACGCCCAGTAGCCGAATCCCGTCGCGGCCATTGCCAATGTGCAACAAGAGGTGCCTATGCGAGAGATGGTTTCCACCTTGGCGATCAGGTCGAAACGTGTTTCACGGACCAGGACGTTGCGCTGCATGGACTTCATGGCGGCGACGATGAAGATCAGACTTTGGAAGGCCACTAGGTTGCTCAAGCGTTCGTCGGAAAATATCCAGGCCAGGACAGGGCCAGCCAGGTAGCCGATCAGGGTCATGACGACGCCCGTGAGCAGGGAGAGGCCATACAGTGAGCGAATCTGGTGTTCCGTAACGCTTTCCCGCTGGATGACAGCCGCGCCCACCCCAAGCTCGCTCACTGACTGTGCGAACACGGTGAAGAGGCCGGACAATGCCACTAAGCCATAGTCCTCCGGGGTGAGAAGCCTCGCGACGAGTATGGTGACGCTCCATGTGACCACTTGTCCTAGGGCGCTGGTGCATCCCATCCAGGCGATGCTCTTCGCGATGCTCATACGAGCCATTGGCAATTACTCTCCAGAATAAATTGTATACACGATGCCGGTCGCTGCGGGTGCCGGGGATTTTCTTTTCAGCGCCTGGAAGAGCGCCTGGCTGGACCGGACATAGCTTTCTTCCGATAGCACCGTTCGGCATCTCGCCTGGGCGGCCTCGCCCAGGCGGTCGCGCAACGACTGATCGCTCAGGATCAGACGCAGTTTGTCGGCAAGATCCGCCGGGTCTTCCGGGCGGACCAGCAGGCCGGCCTCGCCGTGTCCCAACACGTCGGGGATGCCTCCCACGCTTGTCCCTATCACTGGTTTCCCGCATGCCATGGCCTCGATGAGCACTCTGCCCATGGCCTCTGAGCGCGAAGGTTGCGTGAGAACCGTGCAGCCGCGCATCACGTCCAGCATCTGGTCGTAGTCCACCGGTTTACGCAACTCGGCGCCTGGAACGGCATCAAATCTGGCCTGCCAGCGGCTGCGTTCCGGCTCCCGGCAGTGGCCCATGACCACAAGGCGCATGCCGGGGAATTCCCGGCGGACGGCATCATAGGCTTCCAGCAGGATGTCAACGCCCTTGCGACGGAACGGATACCCGACGCACAGGATGTACCCTTCGTCTCTGTCGCCAGGTGAGAATAAAGAGGTGGGGACAAAGTCGTGAAATATGAAACAGGGCTTGCGCCTGAGTATGTGTTCCCATTCGTCGTATTGTTCTTTGTTGAGAATCTTGACAGCATCTGCCAGGCAAAGTGTGATTGTTGATGCCATGTTGAAGAGGACTCTTCTTGATTTCTTCACATTGCCGTCGTTTGATTCCGCGTCGGCAGCGTTTTTCACGTGGCCGTTTATTTCGATGACCGACTTGCAACCGGTCAGCAGCTTGATGGCCGTGGCAACGATGCCGAGTTTCAAAGGGTCATAGGCAAGGACAGCATTGATTTTCTCCTGCCGGGCGATCCTCCAACCTTTGTATATCATGCGGGCAGTGGATAGCAGTTTGCCAAAGATGCTGGAGCCATCCTGTGGCGGTTGGGCGTGGAGCACAGTTCCCTTGAAACGTTGACCGTCCATGGTCGGATCACCCGTGAAGAGAACATGGCTCTCCATCTGTACGGAGAGAAGTTCAAACCTCGACCTGAAGTGCGGCAGGTGCGCATTGTAGGTAATGGGCATCACAAAGAGCACCTTGATCATATTGAATCCCCGCCTGGTTGCTGAAGACCGAGGGCCAGCAGATAGGCTTGGACCATGGTCTCGATGGAATATTCCAGCTCCGCGCGGCCCCTGGCGGCCAGCCCCAGGTTCTGGGACAGGCCAGGGTCGCCTGCCAAGGCGACAAGTCGGTCCGCCAGTTCGTCGGGACGGCGTGTTTGAAGCAAAAATCCCACCCGATCGTCCACCACGCGGGACAGGGACCCCACGTCCGTGGCCACTACGGGCAGAGAACAACTCATGGCCTCCATGACTGAGAGCGGGAGCCCCTCGTTGACGGATGTCATGGCATAGGCGTCGAATCCGCTCAGCCATGCGGGCACGTCGTCAACCATGCCTGTGAAGTGTACATCCTGGACTACTCCAAACGCTGCCGCCGTTGCCTCCAGCGACGTCCGAAGGCTGCCGTCGCCGACGAGCACCAATTTTGATCGTCGGATGTTGGGATGCTGCTTCATCTGGGCGAATCCTCGCAGGAGCAGTTCAAGATCCTTGACAGGTTCGAGCCTGGCGCAAGTTCCCACCACGAAGTCGTCCTGCCCCGCGCCGACCAGGGCCCGAACGCGCATGCGCTCACCCTGGTCCCGAACGAAACGGTCGGTGTCCACGCCGTTGGTGATGACAACCGCCTTGTGAGCAATTTGCGGCGCGCGTTCCACAAACCAGTCGCGGACAGCATCGGACACGAAAACAAACCTGCTCACCAATGGCGCGATGCGTCCGAAGTGAGCCAGGATGTGCGGCTGGTTCTCATGGGAATGGTGGTCGTGCTCCACGTGGACGAGACGGCGCCTGAGCACGGCAGCCCCTGGAACGGCATGGACGAGTTGCCGGAAATGATGGGTGATCACCGCATCGCAACGCCTTGCGAGCATGAGCCAGGTGAGCCTGGCCATGAGATCCGGGCGGACCCCGGAGGCCTTGCGCAGGCTCATGCATTGGACATTCGCGCGCGCCAGCCTGTCCCGCAGGGGGCCGTCCTGACCCAACCCGCAGACCAGACCGTCCACCCCGCGCTCCCGGAAGGCTCCAGCAAGAGTGGCAGACAGGGATTCCGATCCCCCAACGCGCAGGGAATCCAAGACATGGAGGATCTTCATGGCCGAGTCCCTTGACCGCGCGCGTTTGCATCGTGCGAGGATGCCTTGTCCCAGACGTCGTAGCGTCCTCTGATCCAGAGCATCCAGGCCCGGACGACGGCCGCGTTGAGCAGGAGCAGGCCAGCCATGGCCCGCCAGGGGAATCCCTGCCAGCCGAAACGCCAGGCGGCGATGGCCGCAATCCAGAAGGCCAGTTGCGCGACGCCCAGAACAGCGAGCCAGCCTCCTGCGGCCAGACTCGTCACCAAGCATCCCGCGAGCATGGCCGGGAGGAACAGGCGGGCCATCTTGTGGGAGACGAAGCGGAACCAGATGGGGTTGCGCCAGGGCGAAAGGAGTTCTGGAGCCAACTGTATGAGTTGGAGGTTGCCCAGAAGGGTACGCACCTTGCGGGTCAGTTCGCCAGCGTCGTGCACGGGCTTGGAGTCCACAGCAAGGGCGTCGGTGTCGTAGACCACGCGTTTTCCGGCCAGGACCACCCGCATGGGCGCGAGCACGTCGTCCAAGATGGTTCCGGGAGGCAAGGGGGTCCAAAGCTCTCTGCGCATGGCGTAAATGGCCCCGGTGACCCCCACCACCGAGCCGCTTGCCGCCTCGGAGTCGCGCAGCATGACTTCATAGTTCCAGTAGGATCCAACCCCGGAGGCCGCCGCAGTCTGACTGGCGGGACGTAAGCAGAGCCTGCCAGACACCGCGCCCACGTCCGGGTCCGCGAAGTGGGCCATGAGCCTTCGTGCCACATCAGTGCCGAAGCTCTGCCTTGCGTCGCACAACAAGAGAAGTGGGTAGGAGGACGCCGCGACCCCGGCGTTCAAAGCAGCCGCCTTGCCAAGGGGGCGTTCCAATCGGATCAGTCGTACCCGTTGTTGCGCGAACGACCGAACGACATCGTCTGTGGTGTCGGTGGAGCCATCCGATACCACTACGATCTCCATCAGGTCCGGAGGGTAGTCCATGTTAAGCAGATTCTCCAGGCGCAAGACGAGGCGTTCTCCCTCGTCGCGTGCGCAGAGGACCACCGAGAACGATCGAGCGAAATCGTCCTTGCGCACGGACCGCGGGCGCAGCCTAGCCATGGCCAGCATGAGCAAAGGGTACCCAGCTAAAGTGTGAAATAGCAAAGCGGTTGAGAGAATGAAGGCCAAAGTCATGAGACGTTCCTTTTCTTTCTGGTCAAATCAACAAGCGAGTCGTAAGTATATTGAATTGCATACGAGATTGCAAAGATAGATATGAAGCCGACGACAAATAGCATGAAAATGTTAAGCGCAGGGTTGTGTATCGGGATTACTTCGACAACATACATGAATATCACTCTGTGGTACAAGTACATGCAGTAAGAAGCATATGAAACAGCTGTAATTATGCAGTTTTGCGCGTAAATCTTGCTCGACAGTAAGATTATCAAAGGGATTGCAGCTGTGCTGGATGCGCGAGAAATACTTTCAGTTCCACAATTGTAGCCAACACAGGTCGCCAAAATTCCTGCTACGAAAAGGGGCACGACAACAGAGTATTTCGCAGTATATTTGCGAACCATAGCTGAGCGATTTGATATTATTCCGAATGTGAATGGAATGAGATAAACTATGGCTCTCTTGTCAACCAATGCACTGTTGAGTTTGCTTATCGTGACGAGAATTATGATTGCAAATGCTGCAGATATCGTGCAATGCGCAAAAGAATATCTATATATGATAACTGGGAATATTAAATAATACGCAATGATGCAGGTGATAAACCAGAGAGTAATTGGCTGATCATTTGTAATGATGCTGGTTAAGGTGGCTGCGTGAAAAAAAACATTGGCGTCGATCATTCCCGTTAAATAGAACAATGTTAGTGCAAGAATAAAAAGAGGGTATATTCGAATGAATCTTTTTTGGTAAAACAATAAAAAGTCATTGAAGTTTGAGATTGTATTCCGTGCAGACAATAGGAATCCTGATATGTACATAAATAAAGCAAGGAGTGTGTATGTTGTAATCTCGAAAGGCGTTGTGTCGAAAATGTGAATCGGTAAATAATTGTCAAAATGCCATATCATTACAATATAGAAGATAGAAGTTGCCCGTAACAGGTCGAGGTGAGGGTATCTCTGGCTTGTCATGAGGGTGCTGTCTCGAAGTTATATTGTTGAGTAAGACCCGTAGTAGCATTCATTGCGTGGTGACGGAAGGTCAGCGAATGCCGTGCTGGCAATTCTGCGTCCCAGATCTACGGTAAAAAAATTAATGTCCATATGTTGCGCTTCAGTTCAACTCTTCGAGTCGTCCTTCTCTCATTCCTTCGCTGGATCGCAATGCCACGTGGAAGTCGGAATGTATCATTTAGGGCGCAGGTGGTGTTTTGTATGAAACGGTGGCGAGAATCACGGTTGACAATGTTATGGAAGCGGGCCCCGATATAGCCCGTGGCCCAGGCCGGGGGGGGGTGCTGTTTGGCCGCCTCTTCGTGGTGGTTTGTGCTTCACTTTGTTCTATGGGTGAAAGTCGAGAGAATTCGTCACGTGACATGGTAAGAGATGATACTGTTGTAGATTGTCCAGACTTAGCAACAGTTAAGATTTGAACATAATATTTGGTTTGGCAAGGCGATTGAGAAGTCGTGTTGTATTTCATGGCTGTAAATTATTGTGGTCACATTGGACTGGCTGCGGCCTCGTGCAAACCGATTAGTCTTAGTGTAAGACTTGCGATCGTTTGTCGAGAATGTACGCGCTGTTACGTTGTGTTGGCGTTGCTATGTTTCGCGCATTAAGCTTTGTGCGCAGGTGCGATGCTCAGCAACGACTTGATAATACATTTAAATTTTCGCAACATTGCAAGCTGTACAAGCCCTTTGTTACTTAGCATGCCTGGCAGCTTGCTGGCAGCAACGTGGCTTTTCGGACATATTCTTCCAAGGTATGATGTGCCCTCGACATCAATCTGCTTCGTAGTTATTTCAGAAGTAAAAATGTAGTCGTAGCCGAGGTTTGCAATGTTCACATATGTTGAACTGTCAATGTCGCCTCCCGGTATGGATCCCGTAATGCATCGTTCGCCAGTAATGTCTTCGAGGATGTGCTTGCTGGTCATGAACTCGTCTTTCTGTCGCTCAGCAGTCAGTCTACAGAATGGATGTGGATGAGTGTGGGAGTGCGAGCCTATAATATGTCCCCTTGCCAAGAGATTCCGGATGCCGGATTTGTCTATAAAGTACGGTGCACCGATTCGATTCGTGGTAATGAAAAAATGGCCTCTAATTTCAAAGCGTTCGAGAAAGTCTGCTGCATGCAGGAATGAAAGCCCTCCGTCGTCAAAGGTAAATAGCATTCTGTTCTCAGGGCTTGCTGGGTCAAGATCGTTTATGGTGCATGCTTTGATGTTTAGAGAGGTAAGCGTGTGCAGGTATTGCTCGAATTGTTGGGTTGAGTGTTTGTATGGATGTGCGGCCTTGTTTTGGAAGCCGCTTCTTGTGTAGGCGTCCACAACGTCGTGAAACATTATGTTGTAGGTGTTCATTGTGTGGTTTCCTCTGTGAGTTGCTCGCGTTTTGTGTTCAGTTGCTGTTTGAATTGGTCGTATATCGTGCCACGGCTGATTGTCAGGTGCATTGATTGCTTGGTGTTCTTGTATAAATCTTGCCATAGAATTCACATGTTGCGCTTGTTTTGTTGTTGCAATATGTCCAGGGCGTTGTTCATTTTGTTTATTATGGCTGGCCATGCGTAGTTTGTTGACGCCAAAGTCTTTGCTTTCGCGCCAAGTGATTCTCGAATGTCTCTGTTGTTCATAAGTTTTAGGCATGCTGCAGCCATGCTTTCTGGTGTGTCTCTGATGAGCAAGTGTTTCCCGTCTTCACAAGAAATGCCTTCGCAGCCAAGCGTCGTTGAAAGTACGGCTTTGCCCATGGAGAAAGCTTCCAGTATTTTTAGCCGAGTGCCGCCTCCAAACCTGAGCGGTACGACCACAACAGAGCTGCTTCGCAGATACGGCCGAACGTCAGAAACGGTTCCCGTGACGTATACGCCTCTTTCGGGGGCATGCAGTCGCTTTACAGAGGGCATAGGGTTACGTCCAACGATATGCAGCCTACTCTGGGTACGCGCAGTTTTGATCATTGGAAAAACACACTGCACGAACCACTCCATTCCATCAGCATTGGGGAGCCAGTCCATGGATCCGACAAACACTAGGTCGTCGGGATTGACGTCCTCCGGTCGGCCCTGGGTGTAATATGTCTCGTCAACTCCGTTTTCGATCACTGCGGTATTGGCTTTGCCGGTAGTCATCATCGTTATAATGTCTGCGTCTTCGCGTGATACAGAAAGGACAAGGTCGCACAAACTGTAGGCCTGAGCTTCAAAGCGGCGCATGGTGTACGCGTTTACGGTGAGAGCGACTTTGCGTGGCAGTGAGGTCTGCACATCCCGAAGGCGTTCTGCGATCTGGCATTCCACATTGTGAGAGTTCATTGTCAGTAGCGTACTTCGACGCTGGCCATGTCTTGGATGCAGTATGTCGGCAATCTGCATGTTCTCGATGTGAGCTAGGATCGGCTCCTTGGACAGCATCTCGTGGTATTTCCTGGTAAACTCACGTGTTGTATACTTCAGAGCTGTGGCGGGCAGGCCTCGGATGGATGCACGAAGGAACAGGCTTGGCGAGACGGGATTGTTTAGTGCATGATTTTCAACCTGGACGACACTTGTTACTCCTATGTCGCGGACAGCATCAAGCCATTCATTTTTAATGATTGGATCACTGTATGTAAGTATGCTTATGTTGTATCGTTGAGCTAGGCCTGCTAGTACGTGCCAAGAACGTATTTTTGCGCCAGTATCTAGAGGATATGGAGGTCTAGCTGTAACATAAAGAGCTTTTTGCCGTTTCATATTGATATGTCCTTACTGCGAACGTCTAGCGAGCGATCTAGGATTGAGCAGATGCGTTCAACGCAAGAATCAGGATGGAAGAGTTCCCTGTCCTTTATGCATGCCTCGCGCATGCCATCAAGTCGATCAGTGTCGGTAAGGAGTTCCAGGGAAGCGTCAGCAAGGGACTCGGGAGTTGGTTGATTCAATACAATGCCGGTCCTGCCGTGATGGATGATCTCGGGGATTCCGGCCGAGTCCGAGGCCACAGCTGGCAATCCGCAGGCAATCGCTTCCTTGAGGACATTGGGGAAGGCATCGTGTCTGGCCGGATGTAGGATCAATGAACTGTTGAGAAACAGTTTGACCAGCGACTCGTGGGGGACCATCCCGAGATTCCTTGCGCCTTCGGGCAATGAGACGTTGACCGCCCCCCCCACCAGTACGAGTTCCAATTCCGGCTTGGAGCGGCGCATGATCTGGAAGCCCTTCAAGACGATGTCTCCGCCCTTGCGAAGAAAATCAGTGCTGGCAAAGACTATGCGGCCAGGTCTGGGAGACCGCGCCGCCGCTTCCTCGGGGTAGACGATCTTGCAGGCAGTGGGGGCGACGTGCACCTTGCACTCGTCTATTCCATAGTCATGTATCATGGAACGTTTGGCCGCCTCACTATATGTCAGGATCAGGTCGCGTGATTCCAGGGCGTTGCGCTCAAGTTCCATCCAGCGATCCCTCATGTGATGGAATTCAGGCGGAAGCCAAGCTCGCCAACCACGCTCCACCATTGCTACCGTCTGGTCGTGGTAGGATGCGTGCAATGCGTCCGTCCTGCACACTGGGCCGAACAGGCAGCCGATCTGAAGCACGGCGTCGACAGGACCGTTGAGCCGGTTCAAGGCGCGTTGGAAGCGGGTTGTGCGTTTTTGAAAGGAGGCTGGCCTTTTGGATTCCCATTCCAATTCGTGGTGGTAGGCTTCCCTCCAATGCAAAGGGTTGGTCAGCAGCGCCCGTGAAAGGCTGGAAAGTCGCCTGGAGGTCTGCACATTGGCGCCGTCGGCGTTGAGCAAGCGCATTTTGAATCGCCGACCTAGCCCTTCGTAAAGCCAGTTTTTGCTGGTGCCTACAGTGGCGTCCGGGCTTGCCCATTGATCGAGTACGAGCAGGGATCGCATCGTCATCCCTGCTCCTTGAGCCTGAAAGTAGGGC
Organism: Fundidesulfovibrio magnetotacticus; assembly: GCF_013019105.1. Taxonomy (NCBI): domain Bacteria; kingdom Pseudomonadati; phylum Thermodesulfobacteriota; class Desulfovibrionia; order Desulfovibrionales; family Desulfovibrionaceae; genus Fundidesulfovibrio; species Fundidesulfovibrio magnetotacticus. Next base: position 27,133 of record NZ_BLTE01000007.1, on the reverse strand, counting down.
GTAACTGATGATAGAAACTGAAGTGTCGCCTCGCCCATCGGCCGGGATCGAAGGCGTGGCGTGTGTGTTCGAATGCCATGCGGCCGTGCTCCTCGCGCAAGTTCTGGTCGCACAGGTAGGAGACGCTCGCCCGAGTTAGTGCTGCGAGATCGTTCACGGGGTAGAGCGTCCCGTCCAGGCCGTCACGCACGACGTCCACGTTGCCTCCTACGGCCGGGGCGATCACGGGTAATCCATGGGCTCGCGCCTCAAGAAGGCACATGGGCGTTCCTTCCCATGTCGAGGTTTGGATAAGGAGATCGGCCGCACGGTAGAGCCTGTCCATGTCCGTCACGAAGCCTGCGAAGTGTACGTTGTTGCGGATGTCTAGACGGTCGGTTTCCGCCTCGAGTTCAGCCCGTAGCGGTCCCTCGCCTGCGATGAGGAACATTGCCTCCGGGCCCTCATATTTCATCCCAGACAAACATTTAATAAGTTGAAGGAACAGGTGAAAATTTTTTTGCGGGCAGAGTCTGCCGATGTTGATAACCAAGGGGCGGGTTTGGTCGAACCCGAGCGTCCGCGCCAGCGAGGTCCGGGCGTCGGTGTGGCCCTCCCGGGCAGACTCGAAGCCGCCCAGAGGCACATCAATGGCATTCACGATGACCATGTGCGGCCTGGACTTGCGTTTGGGCAGCGTACGCTCAAGCACTTCCCGGGAGCAGCCCACCACCCCGTCAGCAAAGTGGAGCCCGATGCGCTGGAAAGCCTTGATGAGCGTCGCTCCGAAGCCGAAAGGGAGTTCGATGCCGTGGAGGGTGTATACAACCGGTCCGGAGAAGCGACCTGTAAACTTCAATAACAAGGCATAGAACAGCGATTTGTAGCAATGACAATGCAAAATGGACGCATCATATTCAAGCAAGGCTTCATATAGCTGGCTAACGAGGGAAAATGAAAAGCGCTTATGTGTTTGAAAAAAACGGCACAAACTAACAGTGTCCCCCAAGGCGTTAAACAGGTTCGAATTGCGCTTGGATCCGTTGCGTGTCTCCACCACAATGTACAGCATGCTGAACACGCCCTCCTGGCGCATGGCTCGGCACAGCCAGGAGGCAGCCTTTTCGCGCCCTCCGAAATCTCCAGAGAAGCTTAGGTGGACCACATGCGCCTTGAACTCCCCTTGGTTTGCAGTCATGGCCGCTCCTGGGGCGTTCGTTTCTCGGACTTTAGGGGGGGGGTGGTGCGCCAAGTGATGGGGACGCCCTCGAAGAGTAAACGTTCGCGCATCATGGCAATGCCAAGGAAGAAGTAAAGGACGAAGTGGTATGCCCAGGACAAAAACATCCCGCCCACCACAAAGGCGACCAGGGATAATCGGATGCCCCTTCCGATCCAGTCCTCTGGGGAAACGGGCCTAGCCAGCCGGAACGCGGAGAGCAGCATGCCAAGGAAGGCGAGAAGTCCCGGCACGCCCAATTCAGCGCCGATCTCGATGAAGCTGTTGTGGGCCTCGCTCCACTTGCCTCCTTCGTGGGAGGCTCCTTCCGCATAGCGGAATGTTTTGAGGCCGACGCCCAGCACAGGATGTTCGATGATCATGTTTAGGCCGCGCTCCCAGATCGCAATTCTTCCACTGCTGCTATTAGTGTTGTAGTCATTTTGAACGTCCGTAATTGTGCCGAGTCTGCCAAGATTGTCTGCGTTTGGAAAAACGACAAAGACTGCAAGCACGAAAAATACAAGTAGGCGTGTCACAAAGGATTTCTTGCCGTGAAACAACGATTCTGCCATTATCGCGGCGAATAGCGCAGCAAATCCTCCGCGAGATTGAGAAAGATAAACTGAGACAAATGCCATTATGACGCTCGTATACGTCATTAAGCGTTGCAGAGATGTGAAGTGATGCCTTCCTGGGTATAGGAATGCTGCAATGATTGTCATGAGTAGCGAGAAGTCGTTGGGGTCGTACGTGTATATAGCTGTTGCGCGTCCGTCTATGTAGCGAGGCATGAAGATAATTATTAGTGATAGGCAGGCCATTGATGTAATGACAGCTGAAACGACAGGGTTCAGGTCAGCGAATGAGTCGACAGTCGAGTTGAGTCCGAGAATGTAGATGGCGTTGATTTGCAGGAATATTTCGATGAAATAAGCAAGGGAATTGCTGTTGTATATGCTGAATGGTATGCCGATGCCTGATATGATGATGATGAAGAAGTAGTATTTGAATGTCTTGGAGTGGAACAGTTTTCCTAGCCGAATTTGTTTGAAGCCACCGTTTGTGATGATAAGGGATGCCGCCAGTAGACAGGACAACAGGGTGAGTCGCAATGGCCAAAGAAATTGAATGGACTCCTGTACCCGTCCAAGGAGAAAGAAGGATATCAGAAAGATGACCCATCCGCCCTTGGTCCATCCTTCTTTCCGGGGCACGGGTACGCCGTTGATGCTTCGAACTATCAGGTCGGCCATGCGTTCATGCTGGAAGTTGGTTTCTCGGCTTGCGCGACTGTTGGAGCGGTGGTCCGGTGCGTATCCAGTGTGATTTTTTGGGGTCATGGCTCACCACCTTTGTCGGCATCTGCTTGATGGGTGTCGCCGGTAGGCATGCTTGTTTTGTTGCCGTCAAGCATGATGGAGCCAGTTCTTTGGAGCATGTGCAATAAGTTGCTATTTGTCATGGCCGGTATGGTCGCTGCGGCGCTTGACAATGAGGGCTGTGGGGGGTAGCGAAAGTCCATATGACACTTTTAACGACAATGATACTGTACAATGTATAAGATAGCCGTCGGCGAATTGGTGTCGACATGTAGTGCGTTGTTCAGGGTTCTGGCGACAATCTATATTTTTGTTTTCCACTGTAATAGTCTTTATGGTTTGAGTAATTTCGGGCTTGTCGATTATGCGTTTATCGTATTCATGTTTGTGTCGGGCTATTATGCCGTGGCGGCCAATGTTGGTGCGAATGAATGGCTTGTTAGGCGGCTGAAGCGTATATTCATACCGTATTGGATTGTGACGCCTGCTGTTCTCTTGTTTAATCATGTCTTTAGTTATAAGGATGTCGGCCTGTTTGAGAGTGTTGTCTTGTTGTTGGGGGGGAACTTTTTCCTGAGCCACAGGTTGTATGTTGTTACATGGTTTGTTTCGGTGATCGTTGTTTTTTATGTTTACACGTATGTAGTTGTAAAATTTGCAAGTGTTTTGACGAGGGCCGTTTTTGCTGTTGTCTCGTTGTTCATCTTTTTGTCCCTGAATGTGCCTGCGTATCTTTTTGTTTCTTATAATGTCGGGATGCTTGTGAGTGTTGCTTTCAGGAAGTTTGATGTTGTTGGTGTCATGGTTAGCGTAAGTGGGCCTGTGTTTAACTTGTTCCGTGGCTTTGGCGTTGTTTTCAATGAGGCACAGGGCGTGTCCTATGAGTTTTTCCTTGTTCACGGAGGTGTCTTGCTGTTGTTTTGTAAGGTGCTGCATTTTGGATATGTTCAGGCGTTCCTGGTGTCGTTTTGTGTGTCTGTTGTTTTTTCGTATGCCGTAAGGTACGTTGCGAGTTGTGTTGAAGGTGCTGCGCGTAATGCTTGTCGTGGCGTTCTGACGATCAGGCGTCGCATTTGACGCGCGTACGTTTCGTATCTCATCCTCTCGTTGTCGTAAGCGTCATGTCTCGATGCTGTGCTTCCTCAGCAGGTCATACATCGTCGGCCTGCTGATCCCCAGGGCCTCAGAGGCCTTCAGGATGTTCCCGCCGCTGCGCTTGAGCGCATCCTCCACGAGGCGCTTCTCCAGGATGCTCCGGGCTTCTTTCAGGGTCGTGCCGCCCGGGGTGCCCGGTTCCGTCGTACGCGGCGCCTCCAGTGATTGAAGTTCCAGATCCTCCGCGGTGATGAAGGCGCCCGGGGCCATCACCATGGCCCGGCGCACGCGGTTTTCCAGCTCGCGGACGTTTCCCGGCCAGGAGTGCGCCTTGAGCCGCTCCAGGGCCTCCCCGGTGAAGCCGCGCAACTGTTTCGCCAGTTCTCTCGAATGCTTCGCCAGGAAATGCTCCGCCAGCAGCACCACGTCGTCCCCGCGCTGCCTCAGGGGGGGGAGCTTCAGCGTGACCACCCCGATGCGGTAGAAGAGGTCCTCCCGGAAAGCCCCGGACTTCATGGCCGTCTGGATGTCCACGTTGGTGGCGGCGAGGACGCGCACATCCACCTGGATGCTCTTGCGTCCGCCCACACGCTGGAAGACTTGCTCCTGGAGGAAGCGCAGGAGCTTCACCTGGAGGTTCACGGGGAGTTCGCCGATCTCGTCCAGGAACAGGACGCCCCGGTGGGCGAACTCCACCTTGCCCTGGACCGTGGCCACCGCGCCCGTGAAAGCGCCCCGCTCGTGGCCGAAAAATTCCGATTCGATGAGGTTCTCCGGCAGCGCCCCGCAGTTGATCGAGACCATGGGGCCCCGCGCGCGCGAGGAAAGGGCGTGCAGGGCCCTGGCCGCCAGTTCCTTTCCGGTGCCGGATTCCCCCTGGATGAGCACGGGCACGTCGGACTGAGCCACGCGGCGGATTTGCGCCAGAAGGTCTCTGATGGCGGGCGACCGTCCGATGATGCCCTCCTGCCCCGCGTCGCTGGCCTGGGCCGACTGGTCAGCGTTGTCCTGGCGCAACTCGTGAAGCTGGAAGGCTCTGCGCACCATGACCTTGAGCTCGTCGAGGTTGATGGGCTTGAGGAAGAAATCGTGCGCGCCCATCTCCACCGCCCGGCGGGCGTAGTCCCTGGAATCGAAGCCTGTGATCACGATGATCCGGGCGGCGTTGTTCCTGGCCCGCATGCTCTCCAGGCAATGGAACCCCTGGGTGGAGTCTTCCGTGTTGGGAGGCAGGCCCAGGTCCAGGGTCACCACTTGGGGGGAGTGTGCCTGGAACGCGGCAAGGGCTTCCTCGGCGTTCTTGGCGAAGCTGAGTTCGTATGGCTCCGAGGAGAGTCCCCACTTGAGCTGCTGGCGGATGTCCTCGTTGTCGTCGACGATGAGCAGTTTCTGTTTCATGCCGCGTCCGCCTGGGGCATGGACGTGACGTCGGGAAAACGCACGGTGAATCGGGCGCCCTGTCCTGGTGCGCTCAGAACGTCGATGCGGCCGCCATGGGCCTCCACGATGTGCTTGCTCTGGTACAAACCGATCCCCATTCCCTTGGGCTTGCTGGTTTTGAAGGGTTCGTAAAGCTCGTTGCGGATGAACTCCTCGCTCATGCCCACGCCGTTGTCCGTAACGGCGAGATACGGACCGCCGTTGCACCCCGTCTCGATGAGAACTTCAGAGGCTTCGGGGCTCGCTTCGACGGCGTTGATCACGAGGTTGGCGATGACCTTGCGCATCTGTGTCGGGTCCACGGTGGCCGGAGTGCTCTCCCCCGCGAAGCGCACGTTGCCCAGGGGCAGCTGTTTGATCGAATCGCGCGCCAGTTCGGCCAGGTCCACGCGGGCGAAGCGCATGGTCTCGCGGGTGGGGAGCTGCTTGATCTGCGCGATGAGGCGGTGCATGCGGCTCACGGTGTTGTCCAGGCTGCCCAGCATGTCCTTCTGGAATTCCTCGTTGCCGATGTAGCGCTTGGCGTTTTCCAGGATCAAAGAAAGGGTGTAGACGAGATTCTTCAGGTCGTGGGCGATGAACGTGGAGACCTTGCCCATCACCTCCATGTCCCTGGCCTTGGCGAGCTGGTCGGCCAGGCGCAAGTTGTGGATGGAGGCCTGGGCCTGGTTGGCCAGGGCCTCCATGAGGTCGAAGTCCTCCCTGTCCCAGGACTCGCCCTTGTTGATCTGTCGGCAGAGCATGATCACGCCGTCCAGGGAATCGCCCAGGAACACGGGGACGGCGAAGGCCGCCTTGAGTTCGGAGAGTCCCGCCGCCAGGGGGTCGGCGTTGCCGGGGCCGTCGAGGCGCAGATCCAGGGGCTTTTTCCGGGCGTCCAGCGTGGCGCACACGCCATCTCCCGAGGCGAGACGCCAGGATGGAGCGTCGAGCTCCAGCAGCCCCTCGGGGGAGAATTCGCCCGTGTCCGCCTCGCGAAGCCAGAGGATTCCCCCTCCCATGCCGAAGGTGTCGCAGAAGCCGAGCAGGACCGCACGGTAGAGGCTCTCCCGGCTGTTGGACGCGGTAAGCCGCCGCGTGAACGCCAGCCATTGGGCCCGGTAATCGTATTTGTCCGCGGGGAAATATTCCCGGAAGATCTGCAACGCCTTGCGTCGGAACGACTCGGAGATCAGTACGACGATCAGGCACACCCCGGATGCGCCGCCGATGGCCAGCAGGAAGATGCGGTCTATGCCCCCGCCCAGGAACTGCATCGCGAGCCCGATGCAGCCGAGCCCGAGAAGATAGACGCCGGCGGCGAACAGGACGATGGAGCGCTGGGCCTGGCGACAGGTCATGGAGATGGAGACGTCCTGGCCCTTGCGCCGCAGGGAGTGCCAGATGAGCCCGACTCCGGACAAGAGCCCCAGTTGCCTGGCGGGGATCAGTGAGTAGTCCAGGGACCTGTAGAGCAGGCCCAGGCTGATGATGAACGCCTGGGACGCCAGGATGGAGATCACGCCCACGATGAAATACTTGATCTGCCAGCGCTTGCCGTGGACCGCGCCCGCAAGGGTCGATTCCAGTTGGAACATGCCCACGATCAGCACGGACAAGGTCCCGGCCTCGAACGAGAACCCGAGCCAGCTCAGGTGGCTGCGGTGGCGGTCCCACGCCTGGTCCATGTCGAACACCGCATCCGGGGGAAGCAGAAGCAGGGCGCCGTAGAGGAGCATGGCCAGCAAGGCCCAGCGTTTGAGGGGGGTGTTGCGGGCGCAGTGCTGCTCGCTCCGGGAGAAGTCCAGGCAGAAGATCAGCCAGGCGAGCGCCGCCAGTCCGCCCAGCGTCATGGAGGCCTGGGCCAGGCGGAGGGACGCTGACGCCTGTGCCAGGAGCATGCTGTCCAGGGCCTCGAGGGCCGCGCAGAGCAAGAGGGCCGCTACCCCTGTCCGCAGCCCCGGGGCGTTGCCGCGCAGGAAGAACATCCGCAGCGCCAGGGCCGCGGAAGCGAGCACGCTCAGGACGAGGATGGTTGTCTGGATCATGCTGCGTGCTCTCGCTTGTCCGTCAGGAGGGTAGGTGCCACCTGAGGCTCTGCCATGCATCCCCGAGGAAGCGCCTCGCCTGCTGGAAGGCGGCGTCCAGGGAGTCGCCCCTGGTGGTCACCCCGATGCGCACGAACGCCGCGTCCCGTCTGCCGCGGAAGATGGAGTTCTCCACCTCCTTGAGCTTGAAGGCGTATTCGTTGGTCACCTCGACTCCGCCTGCCTCGAACCAGTAGAGCATGACCTCCGTGGTCTCGCCGTGTTTGTAGACGGCCTCCACCAGGGGGATGCTCGATCCGTCCGGAAGTGGCAGGGAGGTCTTGCGGGACGAGACCTCGTACCAGCCGCCGCCCGGCAGGCAGTTCTTGGGGGAGTGGATCTGCCCGGCGTTGCGGGTTCCGTCGTGGTAGCCGATGTAGAGGTGCACGGCGTCCCCGTTGTTCGTCGTGTAGACCCTGTAGAGGTAGTCGGTCGGCCGCAGGACCTTGAGCAGCTCCGGAGAGAACGTTTCCTCGCGGGCAAGACGCCACTGCGCCAGGGAAGCGGGGAAGTCCTCCAACGGAACGGGGAGGTAGGTCGGCACGGTGGTGTGCAGTCCCATGAAGAGGCCGGCCGCCCCCACCAGCAGGATGGACAGGACGTAGCGATGGATGCGCATCACGAGTCGAACCTCCTCAGGACGAGATGCGCGGCGAAGAGCAGCGCCAGCGCCGTGATGAAGATCACCATGCCAGCGAATTCATGGAAGAAGCCCTCGGCGGCCGCTGCTCCGAAATATTGCGAGAGCACCCCTGTCGCCACCACGCGTCCGATGTTGGTGATCACGGCGATGGGCAGGGCGAGCAGGGCCAGAATCCAGCGGGTCACGGCTGACTTCTGGAAAAGCAGGGCGAAAGCCACCGCCAGGGCGAGCAGGGAGGTCAGGGAGCGCAGCCCGCTGCAGGCGTTGACGACCTCCAGGGTGATGTTGGGAAAGAGCATCACGTTCCCCTCCCGCAGGACGAGAACGCCCAGGCTCTTCATGATCCACACCGAGACCATCGTGACGAACCCCCTGAGCGGCATGGCCAGGGCGTCGTAGACCACCGCCGGGACGGGGATCATGAGCAGCAGGTAGAGCAGGGGGCCGCCCAGCAGGCGCATGACCTCCCAGCCGTACCAGTAGAGCACGGTGCCGTAGAGGATCACCACCAGGGATGCGCGCATGGTGAAGAACTCCGTGGAGACCCATCCGGCCAGGAGCATCACCACCCCCAGGACCGAAATCCACAGCCCCCAGGCGCAGGGGGTCACCTGGGCCGTGGCCAGCCGGTCCCGCCGGGTGGCGATGAGGTAAAGGCTTACCAGGGGGACGAGAAACCCGTGGGAATTGTTCTCGTCGTCTGCCCAGACACGGACCATGGCGGCCACGATGTCCTGGAACACCAACCCCAGGATCAGGAGAAGCGCCAGGAGCCAAGGCCAGGAGCGCCGCAGCGCGTCCTGCAGGGCAAGGGGCGGTTCGCCTCGGGAGATCGTCCCGACATGTTCCATGTGCAGACTCCAGCCTCTGGCGGTCAGAATTGCTTTTTCAGGCGCAGGCCGACGATGTTCACGGTGTAGTTGTTGCTGCTGCTGGCGGAAGAATCGGAAAACTTGAACTTGCAGTAGCCTTCCAGGGAAAAGTCGTGTCCCAAATCGTAGGTCCCCGAGAGGTCGGCGTACCAGCGCGTCAGGGATCCGCTGTCCGTCGTGCTGAGTTCGCGCGTTCCGGAGGCCTTCAGTTTCAACCTCGGGGTGAGCTCGTAGGAAGCCGAGAGCCCAAGGGAGACCTGTTCGGAGTTTTGGGTCCCCTTCCCGCTCAGAGTCGAATAGCTGGCCTTGGCCTGGAGGGTGAGGCGATCCTCCGTCCAGGCCAAGGAAGCGCCTGCGGAGTTCTGCCGGGACGTGTAGCGCGACGAGGGGTTCTCCACATATTTCGAACTGGTGTCCGCCGTAAGCTGGAGCTTCTTGAAGGAATGGACCAGCCTGGCGTCCCAGTAGATGTCGGTGGTGAAGTCGCCCTGGTCGTAGCGCGTGAACCTGGGCCCGACCTTGATCTGGATGCTTCCGTCCTGGCTGTAGGTCCAGAGGAAGCCCCCGCCAAGGACCACGCGTTCGAACCAGCCGGTCTGGGAGTCCTGCCTGCCGCCGTCTCCTTCGAGGATCAGGCTCAGATTGGGGGTCAACTCGTAGTTGGACAGGGCGAAGACGTTGCAGCCCTGCTTGTTCCGCTCCGGCTGGTTGTAGATGATGGCTGTGTACTGGAACCCCGCCTTCAGCGAGAGCCGGTCCGTCAGCCTGGGCGTGACATAGATCCTTCCCGTGACGGTGTTCTGATTTACCTGGTTGCGTGTGGAGTCGGTGGGGTTGGTCTCGCCGCGCGCGAGGTTGCTGAACACCTGCTGGAACTGGCCTTCGCCCTCCAGGAACAGGAATTCCTTGATGATGTTTCCCGTCCCCTTCACCTGGGCCGTGCCCTTGAATTCGTCCGCGCGATTGCCCAGGGCGTAGATGTTGTAGGTTCCGTCGATCTTGGCGCTGGCAGTAAGATATGTGGACTCAAGATTGGCGGAACCGACAGCAGAGATGACGCTGGAAAAGTCATGCTGCGCCTTGGGCTTCTCGTTGACGTTGCTGTTGTATTCCTCCCCGGCGCCAAGCCTCAATTCATGCTTCAGCGTGGAGCAAAGCGCATCCGGAGGCATGATGAACGAACAGGCCATCAAGGAGGCGAGCAGCAGGAGCGGGAAGGAGCTTTTCATGACGCCTTCAGAAGAAATCTGCGCATCCAGCCCCCCTTGGCGGGGCGGGGCGCGTTGTCGTCGAGCGCGAGCCTGGGATGTTCCGCGGGGTGTGGCGGCTGGACCAGGGGGGCTTCGAGTGGCGTGAGGTCCTCCCGCTCGTGTTCCCGCCGCGCCGTGTCCTCCGGGGAGGGCAGTGGAGCACAGACGGCCGAGGGCTCCATGCGCTCCGAGATGTCGTGCACCTCGCGGGAGAGCCTCCCCACGGCGTTCCACATCTCGTCCAAACGGGAGTTCAAGGTTTCCTGCAGCCCGCTCAGCTTGCCCAGAACATCGCTCATGTCCGGCGGGGGCACGGGCTGGCTGGCCTGTTCCAGCCGCGGAAGCGCTTCCTCGATGGACCGCAGCCTGCCGTTGAGGTTCTTGAGCAGCGAGGTCATTTTGGCGGAGGCCAGGTGGGCGTGCTGGCGCTGCTGGGGCTCCTCCAGGGCCGGCGGGACGGTGGGGTGATTCCAGTACTGGTTGTCGAAGTCCAGGTCCTTTGCCACCTCGTGGACTGCCTCGGCGGTGATCTCCCGGGTCTCGTTGGCGAAGGCGTCCAGGAAGAGGTAGTCGCAGAGTATGTTGATAAGCCTCGGGACGCCGCGAGTGTAGGTCCCGATGGCCTCCAGCGAGCCCGGTTTGAAGTCCGCCGCGTTCTTGTTGCCCGCCGCTTCGAGCCTGTGCCCGATGTAGTGTCCCACTTCGGTCGGTTGCAGCGGATGGATATGGCAGCTCACCTGGATGCGCTGGCGCAGTTGGAGGAGTTCCGGCGAGGCGAGCAGCTGTTTGAGCTCCGGCTGCCCCACAAGGATGATGCGCAGGAGCTTCTGGCTGTCGCTTTCCAGGTTCGAGAGCAGCCGGACTTCTTCAAGCAGTTCCCGGTTCAGGTTCTGGGCCTCGTCCACGATGAGCACGCACTGGCGGCCCCTGGAATACTGCTCGATGAGGAAATCGTTGAGGTCGCGCAGCAGGGACGGCTTGTCCTTGCCCGCCGGATGGACCCCGAAGTCCTCCAGGATCATTTCCAGCAGTTGTCGGGCGTGGACCTTGGTGTTGAACACCTTGGCCAGCACCACGTCGGAGAGCTGGCTCTTGATGAGTCCCCGCACGAGGGTGGTCTTTCCCGCCCCCACTTCTCCGGTGAGCAGGATGAATCCGCTTTGCTGGCGGATGCCGTAGCTCAGGTAGTTGAAGGCCTTCTTGTGCCCCGCGCTCATGAACAGCATGGATGGATTGGGGACCAGTTCGAAGGGTTTGCGGTCGAACCCGAAAAACGCCCCGTAAACGTTGCTGTCGCGGCCGCCGGGAGAACCGGGGGAACGGTTCATCGTGCCGCCTCGTCGGACTGGGCGTAATAATAGTAGTGTTGGGACATGTCGCGGAAGGGGAGGTCCTTGGCTCCGTTGTAGACGATGCCCATCACCCTCTGGTCCAGGGCCAGGACGGTTTCCTCGACGTCTTGCAGGGAAGTGCCTCCCTCACGCACCACGAGCAGCGTGGAGTCGGCGATGCCGGCCAGGAAGCGCGTCTCGGCGAAGAGCTTCGCGGGCGGTGAATCGATAAGGATGAAGCGGTCGGGATAGCGGTGCTTGAGCTCCTGGAGGAGCTGGCGCATCCTGTTGGAGGAGAGCAGCTCCACGGGGTTTTCGGCCCTGCGCCCGGCCGGAAGCAGCACGAGGCGGCCCACGCTTGAGCGGATAAGCACGTCGGAGCATTCGGCCCGCCCTTCCAGGCAGTCCGTGAGGCCCACCGTGGCTTCAATGCCCAGATACTTGTGGCAGGAGGGGGCCCTCAGGTCCGCGTCCACAACGAGGACGGTGTAGTCGTATTCCTGGGCCAGGCTGATGGCCAGGTTCAGGGTGGTGACGCTCTTGCCTTCCCTGGGATTGACGCTCGTCACCAGCAGGACGTTGTTGAAGCCCTCCCGTTTGGACTCGCGGATGATGCATTCCTTGAGCTTGCGGTATTCCTCGGCGATCAGCGAGTTGGGCGAGGTGTAGGTGAAGAGCATGTGTTCCACGGGACGGATTTCCACCGCCTCTCCCGCGGGATTCGGGGGCGGGGGCGTCGGCGCGACGGCCGCGACCTGGCCCGGATGACGCAGGGCCGCCTTGTTCAACGCTTCTTCGATCCTGCTCATGCTGTGGCCCTCGACCCGTCAGTTGCTGATGAATTTGTTCACGGAGGCGACGAGGTAATTCGTGATCACCTCGCTCCGAGCGCCTAGATGCATTGTGTCCGACACGGCCAGGACCAGGATGAGCGCAAAATATCCGGCGGCGAGCGTCATGATCAGGCGATCCTTGCGCCGGACCACGCGCTCCGCCTCCATATCCTGAACGTTTGGGACCACCGCGAGAACAGGTATGGCGAGTTCCTTGAGCTCCGAAACGCCCTTGACCCCCCCCCGGATCAGGTCCATCAGGATGATCAGGCCTGCCCCGGCGACGATGCCGCCCCCCATGGAGGCAAGGATGATGAGCAGCCTGTTGGGGCTCACGGGGTTCTGGGGGAGCACGGCCGGATCCAGGATGCGGAACGTGATGGACTTGTCCTGCAGTTCCATCTGCTTGGAGACCTCGGACTGGCCGTACCGGGAGACGAGTTGCTGGTAGACCACGCTCTCGTTCTCCTTCTTGCGTACCAGTTCCGCCAATTCGGCCTTCACGCTGGGCATCTCGCGCAGGTTGTTCTTGTTGTCGGCGAGCAGCTTCTGTTGGTGCTCCTGCATGCTCTTGAGGGCTTCGATCTCTATCTCCAGCATGTGCACTGCGTCCTGCGCGGCCAGGGAACTGCGGCGTCCCGCTTCGTCGCCCCGCCCGTAGCGCAGCCGGGCAACCTCCGCCCTGGCCCTGGCCACCTTGGGATGTTCTTCGGTGTAGCGCGCGAGCATGTCCGACAGGTGGGCCTCGGCTTCGGCCAGTTTGCCGGGCTCCGGGCCGCGCTCCTTGATGATCCGGAGCTTGGCCTCCAGTTCGGCGCGCTTGATGGCGATCTCTTCCAGCTTTTTTTCCCCGGTGGCGATTTCGCCGCGCAGGAAGATGTCGTCCGTGGAGAGCAGGTAGCCCTTTTCGCTCTTGTAGCGGCTGATGGCGTCCTCGGCCGTGTCGATCCTGCGTTTGAAGATCTCGATCTGTTCCGCCAGGAACTTGGTGGCGTCCAGGGACTCCTCGCGTTTGGAGGAGGTGTTCTCGTCGATGTACTTGCGGGTGATGGTGTTCACGAAATCCTTGGCGAACACCGGGTTTACGTCGCGAAGGGTTATTCGGAACACGCCCTGCTTTTCCTGGAAGGAGATTTTTGTGCGGCTTGTGAGCTGTTGCAGGTACTCTTCGACATGTCTTTCGTGGGCGTAGGCCATGTCCTTGTTTAGCTCGGTGATGACCTTGAGCATCATGGTGCGGCTGAGCAGGGCAACGGACAGCATCTTGAGTTTTGCGTCAACAGATGGTGTTACTGCAATGCCTTTCACCAGGTCAGTGATGACGTTCTGCTCCAGGAATACGGTGCTGCTGGCCTCGTATGTTTTCGGCAATGAGTAGGCGACGATCACTCCGGCGGTCATCACGATGGCTGCTACAGCAAGAAGCAGGCGCTTCCTGCCAAGGATGAGGCCGATGTAATAGTGGTATTCGTGCAGGCTGTTGGACACGCTGTTCTCCCGGAAGGATTAGAAGAGGCCTTCCTCGACGATGACCATGTCTCCGCGACGCAGGAGAATGTTCTGGGAGGAGTCCCCGTTCTCCAGAAGGTGTTTGGCCTTCACTTTCAGAACCACTTCTTTGCCGTCGCCGCGCCTGATCACCTTGGTGCTGTTCTGACTGGCGTACTTGGTGAAGCCTTCCGCCTCCATGATGGCGTCAAGAACGGTCATGCCCTCCCGGAACGACAGGATTTTGGGCTTGTTCACCGCGCCGGACACATAGACGAAGCGGTCCTTGAGCACGGGAAGTATGATCACGTCTCCAGCCTGGAGCTCCTGGTTCTTGGCGATGTTGCCTTCCTCATAGAGTTCCCTGAACCCCTTGAGCACCGCCACGTTCTCGCGCACCAGCGAAGCCTCGTTCAGGTCCGCCAGGGACATATCCTCGATGCTGGCCAGCACCTGAAGCAGGGTCTTGTGGGTTGAAATCTCGAAGAACGTGGGTTTCACGCCGCCTCCCACCACGTAGACCTTGTCGTTCTTGCCTTCCACAACGCTCACCATGACCACGGGCTTGCGTACATAGGTCTTGAGTCGCTGCGCCAGGCTGTCGGCAAGTTGGAGGGGGGTCAGCCCCGCGGCCTGGATATCCCCGGCGTGGGGATAGGTGATCTTGCCGTCCGGGCGCACGGTGACGGGGAGGCTCAGCTCCTGCTCCCCCTGCACCGTGACGGCCAGCTTGTCGCCGGCAACGATGGCGTAGTCGAGGGCCAGTGCCGCCTGGGCAAGGATCAGCACGATGAAAAGCACGAGGGATTTCTTCACGCCTTGCTTCCTCCGGGTAAGCCGGAGCGGACGATGCAAGGAAAGTCCGCCCCGAGGATCATGGGATCGATGGATGGGGCCGGGGCAGGCATGCTAGCGCCCCCCCCGGCAGAAGAGCATCACGGCCACGGTCTTCAGGATGATTTTGAAGTCGAGCAGGATGGAGATGTTCTTGATGTAGTAGAGGTCGTAGCGAAGCTTCTCCACGGCGTCCTCCACGGAGGCCCCGTAGGGATAGCGGACCTGGGCCCAGCCCGATACGCCAGGTTTCACGAAGTGGCGTTCCGAATAGTAGGGGATGCGCTCCTTGAGGGTGCGCACGAACTCCGGCCTTTCCGGACGCGGCCCGACGAGGCTCATCTCGCCCCTGAGCACGTTGATCAGCTGGGGAATTTCGTCGATGCGCGACTTGCGCAGGAACTTGCCCAGGCGGGTGACCCGGTTGTCGTTCTTCTGCGCCCACACCGCTCCGGACAGCTTTTCCGCGTCCTGGCGCATGGAGCGGAACTTGATCAGGCTGAAGAGCTGGTCGCCCTCGCCCACGCGGACTTGGCGAAAGAACACCGGGCCGGGGGAGTCGAGCCTGATGGCCAGGGCCACCAGCAACCCGAAGGGGGCGAAGCACAGCAAGCCCAGGGAGGAGAGCGCGATGTCGATGGCGCGCTTCACGAGACGCAGACCCGGCGTGACCCGAAAACCGTGGCAGAAGATGAACCAACTTGGGGTGATGTTCTCGATGAGCAGCTTGCCGGTCAGACGTTCATAGAGCGACGGGGAGTCCAGGACCTCGATGCCCGAGAGCTTGCAGTTGAGCATCTCCTGGAGAGGGAAGACGCCCCGGCGTTCCGTGAGCGAGATGACCACCTTGTTGGCGTCCAGGCGTTTGGCGGTCTCGAAGATGTCCTGGGCGTCCTCGGCCTTGGCCGCGTTGTCCGGCCCGGGGTAGTGCACCTTGCCGACGAGTTGGAACTTGCCGGACATGGATCTGATCAGCTCCTCGATCTGGAAGGCAAGTTGGCCGTTGCCCACCAGAAGCACCCTGCACGTGCCGTCCGAGGCCCAGCTTCTCAGTGCGCAAAAGAGTTCGCGGCCCAGGCTCAGCGTGGCGAACAGGGCCACCCCGAGGGTGATCTCGACGGAGCTCAGCCGGTGGGGGATGTTGACCTCCTCCAGGGCCAGGAAGATGATGAACGAAGCAAGAACGGAGAGCATGGTCTTCACCAGATGGATGGCCAGACCCTTCTTGCGGGCCGCATAGGCGATGATGATCCCCAGGATGATGGATGGAAACGCCGCGATGACGATGAAGTGCAGCGTGTCGTCCGCCGGCAGGAGAAAGAAGTTGTGCACCTTTGCCATCATTGGGGAAAGCAGGAGGGTGATCTGCAGCGCCATGACCGCGGCGAGTACGTCGAGAGCGCATTGCGACAGGGCAAGCTTGCCGTAACCTCTTTGAATCCCATGTTCTTCCATCATGTTTCGCCCCATGTGCCACCCCGGGCAAACCGGGATGCTGGTCAGACTACTGGTTGTTTTCCCCCGCGAGTTCACGGGCCAGAGTGAGGTGCTTGCTGATGTCCGCATTGCCGGGTCCGAGTGTTTCGGCGCGCTGCAATGCGGTGATGGCTTCACGGGGTTTGCCGTTCTTCAGCAGCACGTATCCCAGGGTATCCAGCACGGAGGCGCTGTCGGGCTCCTGCGAATAGGCCCGCAACGCGAGTTCGAGCGCCTTGGCGCCGTTTTGTCCTTCCTCGGCGTAGATCATGGCCAGGTTGTTCATCGCCAGCGTCAGGCGCTCCTGGTAGCGAAGGGCGGTTTCGTATTCCTTGGCGGCCTTGGCCTTGTCCCCGGCCTGGTGCATGATGGCGCCCTTGAGGGCATGCCCGTTGGCGGGATCAAACCCTGCGTCGATGGCCTGATCCATGAGGGCCAAGGACTTGTCCAGGTTGCCCTGGCGGGCTTCAAGTTTGGCCAGGGCGCTCAAGACCCTGGGGTTCTTCGGGTCGGTCTTCTGGGCGTTCTCCAGGGTGGTCTTGGCTGCGGGCGTCTGCCCGGCCAGTTCCTGGATTTCGGCCAGAGGCAGGGCGTAGTCGCCCGAGTTCGTGTTCATGTCCCTGAGCCGCTCGGCGAGTTGGACGGCCTTGGCCGGGTCTTTGCGGGACATGGCGAATTTGGCCTTCTCAAGCAGCCCGACGCGCTGGTTGATGGTTTCAACGCGGTTCAGGGCGTTCGTGGCGTTAGCGTCGTCTCCCGTCGAGGCGTGGAGGCGCGCCTTGAGCAACCAGAGGGGAATGGACTTGGGCGAAGCGTCCAGGTTCGTGTCCAGGATGGCGAGGGCTTTGGGGATGTCCTTGCGGCGGACGAAGAAGTCGGCCAGTTGCATTGTGGCTCTTGGGTCCTTGCTTTTGGCCGCGCGCTCCAGGTGTTCCTGGGCCTTGGCCATGTCCCCGAGGGCTTCGCGGCAGGCCGCCGCGCCCAGCAGGGCGCGCAGGTCGTCCGGCTTGACGGCCAGGGCGGCCTCGAACGCGGCGGTTGCGCGATCCATCTTGCCCGCCGCGGTGGCGAGGGCGGCCTGGTTGTAGTAGGTCGTGAGCACGGAGGGGGCGAGGGTCCTGGCCTTGTCCAGCAGTTCCGACGCCTGATCGAGCTTTCCCTGATTCAGCCGGAGCTTGGCCATGGCGTTGCAGGCCAGGGCGGCGACCGGCCCTTCGCCCATGTCGCTCCCCAGGATGTCCACGGCTTCGTCCATGCGGTTTTTGCTGGCAAGGAAGGCGGCCAGGTAGATCTTCGGTTCCAGCACCCCGGCCCCGAGTTGCACCGCCTTGCGCAGGTCCGCTTCCGCCGCAGCGTCCTGGCCCTTGATGGCCAGGATCATCCCCTTACGCAGGTAGTCCGCCGAGGAGGCGTCGCCCTTATCCACAAGGCCGGTGATGATCCGCAGACCTTTGTCGAGGTCGCGCTTGGCGATGAGGGCTTCGGCGAGAATGCGTTGTCCGGCCTCGTCGGAGGGTTTGACCGCGAAGATTTTTTGGGTTTCGGCGATGGCCTCGTCCAGGCGGTTCTGCTTCAGGTAGATGGAGGCCAGCATCCGGCGTGGTCCGTCCAGGTCGGGATTGCGCGTCAGGGCCGTCTGAAGGTGGCTCACGGCGGTCTCAAGATTGCCGGTGCTTGTGTAGGCCTGCGCGAGGAAAAGGTTGGTGTCGATGTCGGGGCGGATCTTGAGGGCCGTGAGCAGAGGTTCGATGGCCAGGGAGGGCTCGTTCTTGGCCAGGAAGGCCAGACCCTTGAGTTTGTAGCCCTCGGGCGCCTTGGGGCTGCCCTGGATCAAACGGGCGGCGGTTTCTTCGGCGCGGGCCACGTCGTTTCGCCTCGCCAGCCTCAGGAAGGCCTCGCGGTAGGCGGCCTGGGCATCGTCGGGGAAGTGATTCACGATGAGGCCGTAGGTGGCGATGGCGCCGTCCTCGTCGTTGTCCAAGGCCTGGAGCTGGGCCAGCAGGAGCAGGGCGCTCTTGTTCTTGGGGGCGGCGGCCAGCAGGGTGTCCAGCTCCTGCCGGGCCAGCTGGGGCTGCCGGTTATGGAGGTGGCTTTCGGCCAGGCCGAGCCGCGCGAGCGGACGTCCGGGTTCAAGGGCCAGGGCGCTGACGTAGAAGCCCTGAGCCTCCTTGATGTCGCCCAGCATCAAAGAGGCGTTGCCTGCCGCCTCCAGGGCCGCGGCGGACGCCGGGGAGACGTTCAGGAGCGGATTGAGGATGTCGAGTGAGTCTGCCGGCTTGCCTTGCGCCATGCGGATCTTGGCCAACACCACGGGTATCTCGCGGCTTCCGGCTGGGTCGGCCAGGACGCTCTTGAGTTCGGCCTCAGCCTGCTGCGGATTGCCGGCGAGAAGGTTTGCTTCAGCCAAGGCGAGGGTGGCCGGGAGGTTCCTGGGGTTCTTCTCCAGGATGTTCTTGTAGATGACCATCGCCCCCTTGGGGTTGCCCTGCTGGACGAGCTCCTGTGCCTGGAGCATCAACTCCTCGCGCGATTTACCTTGGCATCCTGTTAGGATGCATAAGCAGACCACCAGAAGGCCGAACACCTTCAAGACCATTTGCGATGCTCCTTTCACACCGGACAAGCTGTGGGAGAGAGGACGAGGGCCGAAACGACGATCCCTTAGAGCGAATATCGTGCCTAGTCTTCAGGATGTGGGAATGCTGTATGATTTTGGTGTGTTATGTGTGGTTTGAAGTGCTGAGGCCCGAAAGTCCGGTGTTTCTTGGGGGTCTTGTTTTCACAGACTGTCTTGTAAAATCAGATTTGCGTAAGATGCTGAAATCACGTGCAGTGGCTGTCCGCAGCTGGATTCAGGCCTCCGGCTGCCCTACCTGTATCCCTACCTCGGCTTGAAGGCAGTTTGACAAGGATTCGTTATGGATGTTCGAGTTCGTCCACAAAACTGGTAGTGAAACCCTACTCCAGTGCGGCAAGTCCGGGAAAACAAGATTTTTGCGGAAGGAGTTAGGACTGATTCCGATCCATACGATTCTAACAAGCGGGAGTAGCTCGCATTCCACGGGGGATTTGCGGCAATCATGGGTTCGCAGGAGTAAATCCTTCATGGAGTTGCCTTGAATCAACGGGAGGCTTTCGAAGCAGGGCTCGAGGGGGAGCGGCGGCAATATTCCCCGGGGAAGGGGGGAGGAACTGCGGGAAGCGGAAAGTAACCACTCGATTGTGAGCATGGTCCGGCAATGCTCACCTGCGGATATCGCCCAAATCATGCAATATGTGTTGGTCTTGGCATCCCGCTAATGGCTGGTGCTGGACAACCCTGCCACAAGGTCGATCAATTGTGACTCGACATCTTCCTGGCTGAGAATGAACGACAGGCCGACATGGAACAGACCGTTGCCGATCTCATGGACCCGCTCAACCTTCGCACCTACAGTAAATTTGAGGTTGAAGCGGGGGTTGTCGATGGACAGTTTGATCCTCGAGGACGTTGAAAGCCTATGACTGGTTTCGCACAACATGCCGCCGGTGCTGATGTTCTTCGCCTTGCCCAGGGCCGGTGCGCCGTTGTCGTCGTCCCAGATGGACGTAAGGAAATCCGAGGGGACCCTGGGATATCTTCTCTGCGGGTCCCAATATGAGGCTACCTTGTTCCTGTCCTTCTTGGCCATGTAGAGTGCTTTATCGGCACATTGGATCAACTCGTCGAGGTTGAGAGAATCTCTTGGATATTCAGCAACGCCTATGCTGATGGTCAACTTGCCCAGCAAAACGCCATTGTACGCAATCTGCGTATTCTCGACAGCTCGGCGCATCCTTTCTGCAAACAGAGCTGCGTGGACACGGTTTGTCTGAGGAAGAATGACGGCGAATTCTTCACCGCCGTAGCGTACGACCCTGTCATACGCCCTTGCGTTAGAACTGAGTGCTCTGGCAATGGAATGGATGGCCTCGTCTCCGGCAGAGTGACCATATGTATCATTGAATACCTTGAAGTGATCGATGTCAATGAATAATAATGATAGAGGTGCTTTGTGCCTCGAGTATCTGTCGATTTCAACGGAAATCTCGCTGTTGAAAAATCTTCTGTTGTAGAGCCCTGTCAAATCGTCGCGGATGATTCTGTTCTCCATGTCCACGACAGTGTCTTCAGGCAGAAGTTTGATTGTTTCGTATTTGTTGCTAATGCTCAAGAGGTAGTCGCATGCGGCAGTCTCAAATGCGATGCTTCGCTGCAGGATAGATTCGAGGTGTAGTTTGTGGCTGACGATTGTGTTCCAGAGTGCTGCAGCCTCTGGTTCGGGGAAGTGCGTCCTTGTGAGCTGGAGCAGGGCGCTGGAGTAAGGCTGCTCGGGCGCGTCGTGTGGGGCAGGCGGAGTAGCCTCGGATGGCCCCTTGCCGCCATGGTCCCGTGTTTTAGGGGATGCCTGCGTGGTCAAGGGGGGCACGGGCTGCCTGGCCGCTTGGTCTTGGTGTGGGTAGAGGACCATTGCCTCCGGCGATATGCAAAAATCTGTCCAGCGCTATCTGCCTGGAATGGCGTCCCATGAGGGGCGGCGCAGGTTCGGGAGGTGTAAAGACAAAGCGGTGTTGTCGGATTCCCTGACACGCAAGCGGAGGCATCGGAGCCGCAGTCCCTGGGATGGTTGTTCGCGGAAGCGGCGGGAAGCCACGCATGCAAGGCCAAGGTTGTCAGGCGCTTAACTGATGGCAACGCACAGCGGGGGCATCCGCCTCCGCAGCAGGGTGTCCACCGGGAGTGATGCAGGAGTTCGCACGTCTTACTGCATGGTGCCTGTCAGGCAGCGTGGGAGGACGGCGCGGAACGAGAAAGCCCGGCCGCCTGATGAGGTGGCCGGGCCGGGCGGTCGCTGGATGCAAATTGGGGGGAGCTAGTCGACCAGTGTCTTCCTGCGTTGGCGCAAGAGGGCCGCGCCTGCCGCGCCGAGGCCCATGAGGAGCATCGTGCCGGGTTCTGGCGTGGCGGTGGGCGGGGAGTTGCCCACAGTCGGGTGATTGACGAGTATCAAGTCGTTGGGATTGTTGGGGTCGTTGGCGATGGAGATGGTTGGATCTATCACTATGTTGGAGTGGGAGTCGCCTGCTCCGTGCATGGCAGATTCCGCCAGGGTGATGTGGTACAGGGTGTTTGTGTTGATGTTCGTTTCGTAGACGCTGGGTCCAGTGCTGTAGTGTGGCCCGTTTGCCGAAAGCGAGATGCTGTTAATGATCGTGTCGGTCGTGTAAATTGTATCAACTTCTCCAATGCCAAGCCGCAATGATGCTACAGATCCAAAGACGCTTCCTGATGCATCAATGCTTGCATTGTAAGATATGTTGATGGCAGCCATTGCTGAAGAATTTGAAAGAACGGCGAAGTAGTATGTGAGCCCAGAAACGTCGCCCCACTGTGTTGCTTGAAAATTATTACCAGTTGTAACCATGCTCAGTGCTGGCATTGGCTGCAGTGACATCGTGATATTTGAAGTTGCTGTGCCTCCTTGGTAGGTGGCAGATTTAAATTTTTCAAATGTTTCTGAATTGAAATAGGACGACTGCAGCTCGTTGGAGTTTAGCTCGTAGTAGTATGCTTCGGGGGCAGGGATCGTTATGTCGATTGGGTATGCCGAGGCATGATTGTTCAGCCCAGATAATGGAACTGCGATGGTGGCGATGGCAATGCTCAGTATGAATCTTATCGTCCGCATGCTGATCATGATGGCCTCGTTCGTGGTTTGAGAGCCATTGGGCCGCATGTCTTTCGCTGCGCCAATGCCCTGATTCTGAAACTTTCATCCTGGTTCCCGCGTCAGAGAGACCAGTGGGGCTCAATCGCCTAGGGGGTGTGCCATGTGCCGCACACCTCCGCCCGTCCCCGGGTTCGTGTTCAACGTTAGCAAAAGAAGTGCCGTGAAAAATAGTGTGGTATGTTTGATGGTTGGGGCGTGCTAGTCCCTTTCTGGGGAGCAATTCGTAAACTCCACCGACAATTCGACCAGGAGGCTCTCGTCGAGTCCCGTGACGGCGTGGTGAAGCGGTGCGAGCCGCGATTCCCGGGGAAAGGGCCTTGCCGTTCCCGACCCGGGGGCGAGGCAGTTCGCGTTTCTTCGTGGAGGTCTACGCAGGGCGTAGCGGCAAACCGTATTGCGATGGTAGGGAGGGCGTTGCGCTTGACATAGGAACATAAAGACTGCAAGGAGATAATCGCTAGAAAGGATGACGCTCGCCAACCGGCTCACCTCCCTCGTGGCCCGCGCCAGATGGATGGATGGTTGAGAACGTTCTGGAGTGCCGACGACAACTCTGGATTGATAAGATCAGGTGTCATGGACAGCAATACATACAAAATCGTTCTGATCGACGACAACAAGCTGTTTCGCGAATTTCTCGCCAGTACGTTGACTGATTTTGGCTATTCTGTCGTGATGGCGGAGAATGGCCTGGAGGGACTGCATCAGCTCAAAGAGCATCCCGACACTGATCTTGTTGTTGTTGACCTGATTATGCCGATCATGGACGGATATTCATTCATAAACGCAGCACGAGACAAGTATCCAGATGTTCCGATTGTCGTGATTTCTGGTGTCGGTTCGCTCAAGGATGCACTCGGAGCAATCCGTCTTGGTGCGCGTGATTTCATTAACAAGCCAATCGAAAGTGATGAATTGTTGAAGATCGTCATTGAGAGAAATATCGAGAGATGCATTGTCGAAAGGTCCAACAGGGAGTACCGTGACTTTCTCGAGACTCTTGCAAAAACTCGTTCAACACAGCTTGATGAGGCCATGGCCAGAGAAGTAAGCATTGAAAAAGAGCTTCACCATCAGGTCTGCCTGTATAAAAGCATTTTCAACAGCATCTCCTCCCCCATGCTTCTGGTTGAAGTGGGCGGCGAACTGGTCCTGGACGCCAACGCCGCCTTTGCACACCTGAGCGGTTGCCAGACTCACGAGGCCATCGGGAGATCCTGTAGTGAAATCGGGATCGCGCTGACAGGGCCTCTCCCTCTGGCGTCCTCGCCCTCAGCCGCTAAGCCAGCACCCGTGACCACCCTTCAGGCCACGTTGGGGGGCAGGCGCTTCACGGTCCAGTGCCAGTCCATTGCCTGCCACAAGGATGAGCAGAGGGGCTACGCCACCCTCCTCTTCAGCGATTCCATGAAGTAACGCCGGGGGCTCGGCGCCTCAGGCGCATTCCTTGGTTGTGGTGTCGCGTTTCGGTGATGCCCTTGTCAGCGCGGTGAAAAGGTCGTTTCCGGCTAATGACCGTCGGACCTCACGCGACCGGGATAACCTGCTGCAATTCGCCCTCGGCAACCAAAACGATGGCCCAAAGGGCCGATAAACCCGGGTATTTCAGGCCAAACAACCGCAAACCATGCGTCGGCCCAGCCCCTCGGGGTGCCGCTGCCGGTCTTGATCCGCATCAGCAAGCCGCGATTGAAGCCCGCCACGTGGAGCAGGCAGCGTCTCTGGATGTTCTCCCGGCCCCGGAGCCAAACCCGGCGCATCCCGCCGGAGCGGTCCAGGGTGTGCTCGAAGCTGCGCTCCAGGTGTTTCGTTCACGATCTTCCCAGAGCCTTGCCAACCCCGGACGATATCCGGGCGCGGGCGTTGTACCCGGCGCGCCGGGCTTCATGGTCGCCACGCCAGGAGTTCAGACCATTGCGCTTGCGGTCCATCCGCGACAGGTCTTCATCCGTCGCGGACTCGATGCCTCTCTCCTTGACCATGCGCCCGAGCATCTGCCGGTAGTTCTCGCCCGTGTCCCGGCGCACGATGGTCTTGAGCGCGGCGTTGGTTTCCATGGCCGAGGCGTTCAAGCCGATCCATCCGCCAAGGACAAGGCCCTCGTTGCCCAAGACCTTGAGTGCCCGGGTGAACACAAGGTGCACCCGAAAATGCCGTCCGGGCGGAATCGTGGGGGGGCCCTTGTCGGAGTAAAAAGGCGTTCACGGCTTTTCGGCGAAGGCGTCGAAGCCGGACTTGCGCAAAATCTGCTGGAGACGGTCGTAAAAGGCGTGCCCACCTGACCTGGGAACCTCAGCCCAGGCCAGATATATCTTCCCCCGCTGCTCGTCCTGACGGCCATGACCCATCGCTTCACCTCGCGTCCCTCGGTAGCTGGGTCCTCGGTCACTTCGTGGAGTATTTCAACACGCAGGTGAAGAGCCTCCCGACCTTCCTGGCAGGCAACGCCCCAAGCCGATCCTCCTGCCCGAAAGGAAGGGCGGCCCCCCCCGTGAAGCGCAAATCTCGCACACAGGGACACCAGGTGAATCGTTCACCGGGGCTTCTCAAACCAAGCTGAAGGATTTCTCAAACTGTTTTGCGCGTTCTACCCGCCCATTCCCCAGGTGCGCGACGATTCTAAGGTTGTGTGATCAGGTTCCCAAGGTTGTGTGACCGCTCACACCAGGGAGGAAGGGAACGAAAAGTGGGGAGAGTGTGGGGAGAGAAAAGGCCCCCAACGCAAAAGGGTTCCGGACTTTCATCCGGAACCCTATGTATTGCGTGGCTCCTCGGGGGTGACTCGAACACCCAACCTAGTGGTTAACAGCCACTTTTTTAGTCATTCACATGGCTTCATGGTTCGTCATGAACATGCCGATATTGCAGGATATTATTTGTTGCCATTGCTCGTTTCGCTCACTTGATTTCATCTGCTTTCAGCTGTAAGTGGGGGACAGGCGGGGGACAACTGGAGGCGCAATGGCATACACATGGCACCAGACGAAGCACGAGGGCATCAGGTATCGGGAGCATCCAACCCGGAGGCACGGGGTCAAGCCGGACCAGTATTACGCCATTCGCTACCGCGTGGAGGGCAGACGCCGTGAGGAGGGGCTTGGATGGGCTTCTCAGGGGTGGACGGCCTCTAGGGCGTTGCAGGAACTCGCCAAACTGAAAGAGGCGCACAGAACCGGTGAGGGGGCTGTGTCCCTTGCAGAGAAGCGTGCCCAGGCGAATGCCGCACGTCGCGCTCAGGAAGAAGAGCAGGCCCGGCAGGCCCAGGCCAACGTGACCTTTGCACAGGTCTTCCGGGACACCTACCTCCCCGCCGAGCGTCTGAACAAGTCCAAGGCCTCCTGCGACAAGGAGGAGGGCTTCCTGCGCAACTGGATCGAACCCGTGTTCGGGGACAAGCCCCTCAGAGACATCGCCCCGTTCGACCTGGAGCGCTTGAAGAAGCGGATGCTCGACGCTGGCAAGTCGCCCAAGACCACCAATTACGTACTGGGCACTGTACGCCAGGTGTTCAACTTCGCCCGGCGACACGGCCTCCATGAGGGCGAGAATCCCGTCAGGCTGGTGAAGAAGCCCACCTCCGACAACCGGCGTCTGCGCTTCCTCACCCGCGCCGAGGCTGTTCGTCTCCTGGAGGCTCTGCGCGAGCGCAGCCAGGACCTCTGCGACATGGCGCTTCTGAGCCTTCACACGGGCATGAGGGCCGGTGAAATCTTTGCCCTCACCTGGATGGACGTGGACCTTGAACGCCGTTTGCTCACCCTGCGCGACACCAAGAGCGGGAAGAACCGCATCGCGTTCATGACCGGGGACGTGGCCGTAATGATCCAGGCACGGGCTGCCGAGCGCATGGACGCCCATGGCCTGGTCTTCCCGGACCGCAACGGGAAGAAACGCGTGGAAGTTTCCAACGTCTTCCAGATCGTGGCGGATTCCCTCGGGATGAACGATGGCATCACCGACCGTCGCCAGAAGCTGGTGTTCCACAGCCTGCGTCACACCTACGCCTCGTGGCTGGTTGAGCAGGGCGTGGATCTCTACACGGTCAAGGAACTCATGGGGCACGGGACCCTGGCGATGACGGAGAGGTATTCGCACCTGGCCCCGGACACCCTGCGCCGGGCCGTGCGGGTCTTGGAGGCCGGGCTGAAAAGGGATAAGGTGGGGCAGGTGGTCAACCTCGGCGGGCAACGGCAAGAGGCACATTATGAACCCTGACGACTTCAGCGACGCGGCTGCGGGCAGGCTGATGAAGGTCGGTCACTCCGAGGCCGCCTTTCATGCGTTCGTGCCTGCCCCGCTGCCGCCCGTGCTGAACCTGGACACCCCTCTCGTGCTGACGCTCTCCGCTGCGGACAGGGCGATCGGCGAACTGGCGGGTCTGGGTAGGACGCTCAGTAACATCAGGCTCTTCGTCAATCCGTTCGTGCGTCAGGAGGCCGTGCTGTCCTCGCGCATCGAGGGAACCCGCACCGATCTGGCAGGGCTGTACGAGTTTGAAGCCGGGCAGCGGCCTGGCGACGCCGACGCCCAGGAGGTGTTCAACTACGTCCTGGCCCTGGAATACGGATTGGAGCGGCTTCAGAGCTTGCCGGTAAGCCTGAGGCTGATGCGCGAGGTTCACGCGAGACTCATGGAGAGCGTCAGGGGCGGGCAGGCCACTCCGGGAGAATTCAGGCGTTCCCAGAACTGGATCGGTGCGCCCGGGGACACCCCGGTCGGCGCGCGCTACGTTCCGCCCCCTGTCCCGGAAATGCTGGAGGCTTTGGACCAGTTGGAACGGTATCTCCACGTTCCGGCGGACCTTCCCCCGTTGGTCCGGCTGGCGCTCGTTCATTACCAGTTCGAGGCCATACACCCTTTCCTGGACGGTAACGGTCGCATGGGTCGCCTGCTGATGACGCTGCTGCTGGCGTCCTGGGGCGTCCTGCCCCATCCCCTGCTCAATCTGAGCGTCTACTTCGAGGCGCGTCGCGCGCAATACTATGACCACCTCATGGCCGTGAGCACCTCTGGTTCTTGGCGGGACTGGCTTCAGTTCTTCCTTCGCGGTGTGGCCGTGCAGGCCCAGGACGCCGTCCTGAGGGCCAGAAGGCTACAGGACCTCAGGGCTGGCTGGCTGGAGACCTTGCAAGCCCGTAAGGCCTCCGCGACGAGCGTACGCCTGATGGAGGCCTTGTTCGATCATCCTGTGCTGACCATCCCTGCCGCACAGAGGCTTCTCGGCGTGGGGTATCCCGCCGCCAAGGCCAATGTGGACAAGCTGGTGCATGCCGGGATTCTCAAGCCAACTGGAGATGAACGATACCGCAAGGCGTTCGTGGCTCATGATTTGATGTGGATTGTTTCGGGCGTGGATGGCGGCGTGGCAGAATTATTGTTTTCTCCGTAAGGCATTAATTTGTCCGTCGGCAATGCTCGCTGACGATAGTTTGGTCTTTTAACAGCGTGTTGAAAAACTCCGCAAGGTGACCGAGAATCCAGCCATCGAGAGGTTGGAGGTGATGTGATGGGCCTTGGCCGTCAGAGTGACCAGCA